>CAZNZH010000327.1:0-6524 GCA_964577445.1 uncultured Myxococcales bacterium | reverse complement strand
CCATCGCTCCGGCGCGCCCGGGCACATCCTCGGCTTTTTGACCGGCGAGGGCATGATCCACGGCGTGGAGGACGCTATTTTGCGCCGCAACCCCGGCAGCGACCTGCTGGTGTTGCCGCTCTACGGCCGGCTCACCCGCGAGGAGCAGGAGCGGGTCTTTTTGGAGTTCCCCGGCAAGCGAAAGGTGGTGCTGGCGACCAACATCGCCGAGACCTCCATCACCATCCCGGACGTGCGCTTCGTCATCGACACGGGGCTGGCGAAGGTGCCGCGCGTCAGCGCCCGCACGGGCATCACGACGCTGCTCGAGGAGGGCATCAGCAAGGCCTCGGCGGCGCAGCGCGCGGGGCGAGCCGGCCGGACGGCACCCGGCGAGGCGATCCGGCTCTACGACGCCCGCGAGCTCGAGCGGCGCCCCGACTTCACCGACGAGGAGATCCGCCGCCTGGACCTCGCCGACGTGGCGCTGCGCCTCATCGACCACGGCATCCGCGACCTCGAGTCCTTCCCTTTTCCTACGCCACCGCCTCGCAGAAAGCTGGAAGCGGCCATCACCAAGCTCGTCTTGCTGGGCGCCATCGACCGCCAGCGCCGGCTGACCGCCATCGGCGAGCGCATGGTCCACTTCCCCCTCGACCCGTCGCTGTCACGGATGATCGTGGAGGCCGCCGACCACTTCCCCAAGGTCGTCGACGAGGTCCTGGTCGTCTGCGCCTTCCTGAGCGGCCGCCCGCCCTATCTCTTCCCGGCCGGCGAGGAGGTCGAGGCGCGCGACGGCCACCGCGCGCTGCACCACCCGCTGGGCGACGCCGTCAGCGCGGTCGAAGCCTGGCACCGCTGGCGCACCGCGCGCGACCCCGAGGCCTTCTGTAAACAGCACTATCTCGACCACCACGCCATGAGCTTCATCCAGAAGACCCACACCCAGCTCGTCGAAATAGCCGAGCGCATGAGCATCGAGATCGGGCAAGGCGGTGACGTCAGCGGCATCGTGCGGGCGCTGGCCGCGGGCTACGCGGATCGCATCCTGGTCTCCACCGACGGGCGCGGCTACGAGGGCCCGGGCGACGACCGCATCCACATCCACCCGTCCAGCTCGCTCTTTGGGGCGCGCCACCGCTACGTCGTGGCCACCGAGATCGTCGAGGCCCGCCGCACCTACGCGCGCCAGGTCTCCTCGCTGAGGCCCGAGTGGATCGCCGAGCTGGACCCCGACATCGCGCGCAGCGTCGGCATCCGGCCGAAGAAGGGCCGCGATCCCAGCGGCGCCATCGACCCGGCCACGCTGCCGGTCAGCGTGACCGTGGGCTCGGTGGTCATCCCCGTCACGCTGGTCCGCGGCGAGCCGCGCCTGGACATCCCGGTCGAGTCCGTCTCGGCGCTCATCGGCGCGTCGACCGACGAGCTGCCGGCCCGCGCGCTGAGCTGGCGCGCGCGCGTGTCGAGCAAGTACCACCACTTCCTGCCCGGGACGCCCCTGGGCACGCTGCTGGCGCTGCTGCCCTACGTCCCGCTGCCCGGCCCCGATGAGCGGCTCGGGCGTGAATCCATCGAGGGCGTCCTGCTCGAGGCCGACCGCAACCTGCACGGCATCGCGCGCCACCTGGACCGCCTGCTGGTGCCGATGCTGCCGGAGCGCGGCAAGCGGCCGGGCTGGCTGGCGCTGGTGGCCAACGGCGGCGGCGGCTACTGGTACGAGGTGATGTCGGACTTCCCCGACGCGCTCCAGACCACGGTGGCCGCGCTCGAGGACCTGGCGCAGACCCTCCCCGCGGCCGACCCCCTGGAGGTCCGCATCGACGCCCTGGCGGCCGGCCTGGCCGAGCCCCGGGACGCGGTCGAGGGGATCATGGCGGCGACCAAGCCTCACAAAAAAGGCAGGTAGCGCCTGAGGAAATCGGGGCTCACCGCGTCAGCGAACGAGCCCCGGGATCGTCCGCTCAGGCCCCTAGTTCAGGTCGCCGTGGTCGTGACCCTCGTGGTCGCCGTGGTCGTGACCCTCCTCGTCGTCCTCCTCCCCGTCGTACACGACGAAGAGCGGCAGGCCGATCTCGATGGCGCGGCGCACCTCGGACCCCAGGACGTAGAAGGCGTACTTCACGGCCGCCAGCGGATCGGCCTCCTCGTCGAAGACCGCGTCCTCCGGCGGCTCCTCGAGGCCCTCGAGGCCCAGGGGGCCGGCCAGAAGCTCGAGCTCAGCGGCCAGCGCGGGCAGGCTGCCGACGAGCAGCACGTAGCCGTCCTCGTCCTCGGGCGTGTTCCAGGTCGTCTCGACCAGACCGACGATCGGGACGGGCACATACGCGGCGTCCCAGGCGTGGCTGCTGACGAGCTGCGGCATGATGTCGTCGGGCTCGCGCTCGGCGATCTGCTCCCAGATCGGGTGGTCCAGCGGGTCGTCGCCGACCTCGAACCCCTCGAGGGTCCCGTGCAGCGCGTGCCACGCGCCCGCGGCTTTGAGGGCGAACAGGCAGTGCGCCTCGAGCTCCCAGGCGTCGGACTCGTGGTCGGCGTGGGACGCCTCGTCCCAGCTCGCCGGCTCGCCCGTGTGCTCGGCGATGGCCTCCTGCACGTCCTCGATGGTCGGCGGCGCGTCCATCTCCGGATCGATGGCCATCTCGAGGAAATGCGCGAAGGGCATCGTCACGACGGAAAAGGTGCTCATGGCGCCTCCTTGGGAGCTTCTCTGGGTGCGGTCAGGACCGGGGGCTCATAGTCCGCGGGTTGCTCAAAGCCAAGCAGATTCAGACACGTAGCCGCCAGATTTGCCAGCCCCGGCGCCGCCACGCGATCATCCCACGCGACGCCCGCCGCCCCGACACAGAAGACCGGCACCGGGTTGAGCGTGTGGCTGGTCGAGGCCTTGTACCCCTCCGGCGAGCCGCCGCGGATCAGCGCCCCGGTCCTCTTGTCGCGCTCGATCATCTGCTCGCAGTTGCCGTGGTCGGCGCAGATCAGCAGCACGCCGCGGCGCGCCACCACCCCCGCCACGAGCCGCCCCAGCGACAGGTCCAGGGCCTCCATCGCGATGATGGCCGAGCGCAAGACACCCGTGTGGCCGACCATGTCGCCGTTGGGGTAGTTGACGCGCACGAAGGCGGGCGCGAACGCGTCGATGTGCTCGAGCGTCGCGTCGGTTATTTCGGCCGCCTTCATCCACGGGCGCTCCCAGAACTCGACGCGGTCCGACGGCACCTGAACGTAGCGCTCGAGATCCGGGTCGAAGGCGCCCGAGCGGTTGCCGTTGAAGAAGTAGGTGACGTGGCCGAACTTCTGGGTCTCGCTGACCGCCAACTGGCGCAGGCCCGCCGCCGCCAGGTACTCGCCCACGGTGCGCTCGATGGTGGGCGGATTCACCAGGTAGCGACTGGGTAAATGAAGGTCGCCGTCGTACTGCATCATGCCGGCGTAGCGCACCGCCGGCACCCGCTCGCGCTCAAAGGGGAAGGGCTCGCCCGCCGGCGTCTCGAAGGCGCGGGTTATCTCGACGGCGCGGTCGCCGCGGAAGTTGAAGAAGATGACCGCGTCGCCATCCTCGATGGGCCCCGCCGGCTGGCCGCCCCGGAGCACCACGAAGGGCGGCAGGTTCTGGTCGATGACGCCCGGCTGCTCGGCGCGGAAGGTGCGCACGGCCTCGGAGACGCTGGGAAACCCGCGCGCGTCGCCCAGGACGTGGCAGCGCCAGCCCCGCTCGACGATGCGCCAGTCGGCCTCATAGCGGTCCATGGTCGTGACCATGCGGCCGCCGCCGGACGCGAACGCCACGTCGTGGCCGCCGGCTTGGAGTGCGGCGACGCGGGCCTCGGCGGGCTCGATATAGTCCAGCGCCGTGGTCTCGCCGACGTCGCGCCCGTCGAGCAGCGGGTGCAGGCGTATGGCCCTCGCCCCGTCGGCGATCGCGCGGTCGAGGATCGCGTACACATGGTCGAGGTGGCTGTGGACGTTGCCGTCGCTCCACAGACCGATGAGGTGCAGGGTCCCGCCCCCGTGGCAGGCGTCGAGCAGCCAGCGCCACGTCTCGCCCTGGAATATGGCGCCCGACGCGATGGCGCGCCCCACCAGCTTCGAGCCCTGGGCGAAGACGCGGCCGGCGCCGAGCGCGTTGTGGCCGACCTCGCTGTTGCCCATGTCGTCGTCGCTGGGCATCCCGACCGCGCGCCCGTGGGCAGCCACCTGGCCGACCACGGGCCCGGCCATCAGCGCGTCGAGGACCGGGGTGCGGGCGAGGTGCCAGGCGTTGCCGGCGTCGGCTGGGCCGAGCCCCACGCCGTCCATGACGACGAGGCACACGGGGCCCTCGGGTCGCCGCATCGTGGCGTGAGGGGCGAGGGTGAGAGCTAAAGCCTTGGCCACGAGCGCCTCCGCGCGGGTCGGATCAGGATCAGGGGGCCTTCAGCGCGCAGGTGCCGGGGGTGGGCGGCGTCGTGCAGCTATCGACGCCACACGGGCAGACCTTCGCGCCCACGCAGGTGCGGCTGGGCAGGCAGTCCATGTCGGAAAAGCAGCTCTGATTGAAGACCGGGTTGGCCACGCAGACCGAGCTGACGTCCAGACTGCAACCGTTCTTGGTCGCCGCCGAGATGCAACGCAGGCCGGGCGCGCAGCCGAGATAGCTTGAGCAGCACTCACCGCTCGTCGCGTAAGGCGCGCAGACGCCGGGCGTGTCCTTGAATGTGCAGGTGTCCTTGGTCGAGCAGACCCGAAGGCCCTGACACCAGTTGCCGGCGCCGCACGCGCTGTGGCTCCAGCAGGTGCCGGGTTCGCGCGGCCGGCACACGCCGGACACCGGGCAGTTGACGCCGTTGACGCAGGGGTTCACCGCGCAGTCCTCGTCTTTGGCGCAGGCGTAGCCGAGTCCGCAGTCGGCCCCGGTGAGGCACGGCATGCCGTCGGGTTGCTCGCAGAAGCCGCCGCGGTTCCAGGTCAGCGAGCCGCAGGCGAACAGGCGCACGCCGTTACAGACCAGCCCGGGCGGGCAGTCCTGATAGTTCCAGCAGGTCTCGCCGAAGACGGGTTCGGGCAGGCAAATCGCCGTGCTGGTGGGTGGACAGGTGATCTCGGAGCTGGCGTTTCGGCACTGCCAGCCGGGCTCGCAGTCGCGGTGGCTGTTGCAGCACTCGTCTTCGCGGGCGGGGAGCACGCAGGAGCCGGGCCGGTTGGCTTCGGAGCAGCCGGCGGGGTCGGTGCAGATGCGGTCGCTGGCGCAGCGCATGTCGGCGGGGCAGTCGTCGCTGGACCAGCAGCCCGAGTCGACCTGCTCGACGCAGACGCCGACCGTGGGCGCGGGGGAGTCGATGCACCAGGCGCGGTCTGGGATGACGCAGCGCATCCCCGAGGCGCAGTCGCTCAGCTTCACACACGCGGTGGTGGTGGTGCGGCAGTTGCCGGGCTGCGAGACCCCGGTCGGGCAGACGCCGTCGCAGTCGCAGACGATGGCGCCTTCGCATCTCCGGCCGCGACCGCAGTGGCCGTCCGTGTAGCAGCGGTCGCCACCGGGCTTCACCAGGCAGCTCTTGCCGTCCACGCAGACCGACGACGAGGCGCAGTCGTCGGCGGTGTCACAGCAGGTCTCAGCCGAGGTGCAGACGCCCTCCGTGGTGGGGATGAGGCAGCTCTGGTCACCGCAGGCGCAGAGGTAGGCGCCGGCGCAGCGCGAGCCGCTGGGGCAGTCCGTGTCCAGCAGGCAGCGGTCCCCTTGGGCGAGCGGCCGGCAGCCCCCCGCGACGCAGCGCCCGTTCGGGCCGCACTCGCCGTCGGTGGCGCAGCAGGCGCCGGCGACGCCGCAGAGGCCGGGGCTGGCGGTGCAGCCGGTGACGCCGCAGGGGCAGCTCACCGCCCCGTCGCAGACCAGACCGCCGCTACACTGAGCGGACGACCAGCAGGCGCCGGCCCCAGCGGGCAAAGCGCGGCATTGTCCCTGGTGGCAGAGCTCGCCTGGGCCGCACTCCGAGTCGGCGTTGCAGCACCCGGCCGGGTAAGCGCAGTCGCCGGCATGCGGCACGCAGCCCGCGTCCTCGCAAGCGCAGACCCGGGCGCCGTCACAGACCTGCCCTGGGGCGCACTCCGCGGAGGCGTAGCAATGCCCGGGGCCTGGCGCGGGTTGGCAGCCGCCCTCGACGCAGACCTCGCCGAAGCCGCAGATGCCGGAGGGGCAGCAGCGGTCGTTCGGGGTCGGGCGGGCTCCGTCGACCTCGCTCGCCACGTCGCGCGTCGCGTCGGCCGTGTCCGCTGCGTCGGGCGCGGGCTGCGAGTCACCGCCGCACGCGGCGAGCGCGAGCGCGAGTGCGGCGGTGAAGAGCGGGCTACGCAACGTCGAGTCTCCTGGGAAGCGCCGGGCCGCGACACCGCCGCGCGGGGCTTGGGCGCTAGACCGGCGGCAGCATAGCGATCGGACACCCGCGGGCCAACCGCGTTCCGCCGAACGAACGGTGCCCGGTGGCGGCGTGTCTCGCGGGGGGGCCGAGGACGAGGTGGGGGCTACTCGGCGGCGGGCGCGGCGGGCGCGGCGGGCGCGGGTGCTGCGG
>CAZNZH010000326.1:0-6525 GCA_964577445.1 uncultured Myxococcales bacterium | reverse complement strand
GTCTCGAAGACGCGGTAGGGGCGGCCGGCGTAGGCGCGGGGGATCAGCTCGGCGTGGGGGACGGACTTGAGCCAGTCGAGATCGAAGCGGGGGAAGCGGGCCAGGTCGTCGAAGCCGCGGATCTCGGGCGGGTGAATGTGCTCGCGGGCGGCCAGAGATTGCCAGAAGGGAGTGCCGGTGTCGGGCGAGATGTGCCAGGCGACGATGTCGCGGACGTGGGCGTCCAGCGCGGTGCGGGCGGCGGCGACGGCGTCGGGGCTCATCGGGCGGCGGCTCGGGCGGGGAAATAGCGGGCGATTGTGGCGTCACTTGGGGGGCGGGTGACCAGCGAGACCAGGATGAGGGCAGCGGTCGAGGCAAATACGATGGGGACGACGGGCATGACGCCGTAGATGAGGGGCTCGGCAGCACCCGGGGGCATGCTGAGGAAGCGGACAAAGAGCGCGACCCAGACCGCGCCGCCCGCGAGGACGGAGGCGACGGCGCCGGCCAGGGTGGCGCGTCTCCAGTAGATGGCGGCGACGACCAGGGGGAAGAGGCCGGCGAACCCTGAGAAGCAGAAGACGCCGAGGGCGAAGATGCCGCGGGTGACGACGAGCGAGAGCGCCCAGGTGAGCAGGACGATGAGGGCGACGAAGAGGCGGGCGTAGAGCACCTTGCGGGCGTCGGAGGTGGTCTCGGCGCGGCCGGATTGGAGCGCGACGTCGTGGGTGAACATGGTGCCGAGGCACAAGAACTGGCTGTCCAGCGACGACATGATGGCGGCGAGGATGCCGGCGGTGACCAGGCCGCTCATGGCGGGGCTGGTGAAGCGGGCGACCATGGCGCCGAGGACGGCGTTGGCTTTTTGGGGCGGGAAGTCGAGGACTCCCGTGGCCCAGACGCCGATGAGGATGCAGGGGACCCAGACCAGCATGATGAGGATGGGGTGGGCGATGACGGAGAGGCGAAAGGACCTGGCGGATTTGGCGGTCAGCCAGTGCTGAAAGAGGTGGGGGAACATGCCGACCGAGAGCGGGACCAGGCAGTAGCTGAAGAACTCGAGCTGGGTGACGTGGCCGGTGCGGACGAGGCTCGAGGGGTCGGCTTTTGCGATGGCGGCGCCGACCCCGCCGAGGGAGTCGGCGATGGCGAGGAAGGCGAGCAGCCCTACGATGATGAAGACGGTGGTCTGAAAGGCGTTGGCCCAGACGGCCGCGCGCAGGCCGCCGAAGAAGACGTAGGTGAAGACGACCAGCGAGATGACCGCGCTGGTCAGCCAGGGCGGGATGCCGGTGGGGGCGCCGTTGGGGCCGAGGAAGGAGTTGGGGAGCGCCGCCTTGGTGACGCCGGCGACCGTCTGGCCGGCGCCGATGAGGCCGATGAGGAGGTAGGGGACGATGAGGGCGACCAGGATGGGGAAGAGGAGGTAGCCGAGCGCTTGGCTGTCGAAGCGGTCGCGGAAGAACTGGGTCTGGGTGACGAAGCCGTGGCGGCGGCCCAGGGCCCAAACGCGGGTGCCGACCAGGAAGAAGACCGCCGAGTGGATGAGGCCCGACCAGGACGCCATCATGCCGTAGACGCCGATGCCGTCGACGTAGGCGGCGCCGGTGCTGCCGACCAGGGCGAAGGCGGTCATGGTGGTGCCGAAGAGCGACATCAGCAGGAGGATCGGGCCGATGCTGCGGCTGGCCACGAACCAGTCGAGGCTGGTGCCTTTGTAGGCGCGACCGCTCAACAGGCCCAGGAGCAAGAGCACGCCGAGATAGACGCCGATGATGAGCAGGACCGTCACTCGGCGTTCTCCGGCGCGTCGGGCTCCGCTTCATCGAGCGCGGCGGGCCACGCGCGCATCACGACCAGCGCCCAGAAGAGCCCGGCGGCCACTGAGAACCCTGCGTGCCACGCCAGGCCGGCGGGCAGAAAGCCCAGCACCAGCGAGCCATCGTCCCACAGCCACGCGTCATGGTGCAACGCGAAGAGCGCGACGGCGCCTATCCAGACCCAGGGCTTCAAGGCGCGTCCCCTCGCTTGTCGGGAGCCGGCGGCGGCTCCGTGCTCGCTTTGTCCGGTGCGTCGCCGCCCGTGGGCGGCCGGTCCTTGTCGGTCTTCACAAACGCATACAGGTGAGTGTGCGTGCTGACATACAGCGCCCCGTTCGCGACGACGACCGACGCGTAAATCGCCGAGTGAAACTGCGCTGTGGCCAGCACCTCCAGCGTCTTGGCGGCCTTGAGCACCGTCAGGACGCCGCTCTCGTTGCCGATGTAGACCTTGCCGTCCGCCACCACCGGCGACGCCCAGATGTGGCTGCGCGTGTCGTGCTTCCAGTAGAGCTCGCCGGTCTTCGCGTCCAGGCAGTAGACCTTGCCCTCGAAGTCGGAGGCGTAGACCAGCCCGTCGACCACCGCCACCGTGGAGATGGACCGGCCGATGCCCGAGAACTGCCAGACTTTGCCTGACTCGGTGATGTCGCCGCGCTTGCTGGGGTCGATGCAGCTCAGCGCGCCCACGCCCGCCCCGTGCTCCGGGTCCTGACCGATGGCGGCGTAGATGAGCCCGTCGTGGAAGACCGGCGTCGCGATGAACTCGCTGGGCCCGTCTCGGCGCGCGTAGGGCACCGTCACGCCGTCCTTTTCGCGGTAGCCCTCGGGGTTGCCGTCGAAGCGCCACAGCTCCTTGAGCACCGACAGCCCCTCGTCGTCATCCGCCGGCACCGGGTCGAACCCGTAGACGAACCCATCGCCGGCGCCGAAGACGATGACGTCTCTCCCGCCAGCCTTCGCCAGCGTGGGCGACGACCAGTTCGAGTGCATGGTCCGCGCGCTGATGCCGACGGACTCCTCACCCAGAAGCTGCCCGGTCTTCTTGTCGAGCACGATCAGCGCCGGCGCCAGCGGAGACGGCAGGTTTTTGTGCGACCAGTCCACGCCGTTGGACGTCGTGACGTAGAGCCGCTCGCCGACGACGAGCACCGAGGACGACGTGATGTTGTGCGGGAAGACGTCCAGCTCCTGCCGCATGTCGTAGGTCCACAGGATATCGCCGTCGGACTTCCCCTGCGGAATCGGCGGCATCCCCTCGGGCGCCGTATATTGCGCCTCGTCCTTGAAGGGCCCCTGGTTGCCGTTCGCGTTGCCTCTCGCGTCCAGCGCGACGACCTGCGCGCGGTTGGTGACCACGTAGACCCGGTCGCCGTCGACCGCCGGCGACGAGCAGATCCCCAGATATTCCCAGTCGCTGACCTTGCCCGCGCCCAGCTTGGGCGTGGCCAACTGCCACAGATAGCGCCCGGTCTTCTCGTCGAAGGCCATCACCATGCTGAAGTCACCAGCGTACTTCGGGTCACGCCCGGCACCGTTATTCGTGCCGACGAAGACGCGGCCGCCGGACACCGTCGGGTTGCCGTAGCTCTGCGAACCCAGCTTCGCCATCCACTTGATGCCCGGGACGCCGGTGACGTCGATGGTGTCCGTGGCGGGATCGTGGCGCCCGGGGGCCAGCCAGGTCGGCAGCCCCTTGTCTGGCGAGCTCATGTTGCGCTCGGGCGTGCGGCCCCACATCGGCCAGTCGCCAGCCTGCGCCGCCGGCGCGACCGCCAGCAGCGTCGCCAGCCCCGCCAGCGCCGCGTTCGTCCATGGTACGGTCATTTCGCCTCCGCGCGGCCTGCCGCGACCGCCCCTGGCAGCACCGCGATGTTGTCGACAAAGACCCGATACTGCGCCTGCACCGCGAACCCGTAGATGCCGGGCGAGCCGTGGCTGTGCGCGTGGGCGTGCGGCATCTCAAGGGTCCACGCCGCGGGCTCCGCCGCGTCGCGAGGCCACGCCTTGCCGCGCACGACGCCCGTGCCGTCCGCCGCCACGTCCACCCGCGCCTTGACGCGGTACCAGACCCCCGGCTTCCACGAAAACGGCACGCTGTAGCGGACCCGGTCGTAGTTCGACTGGATCTCGAGGGTCTGCTGGTTGCCCTGTAGCGCCACGATGTAGCGCTGCGCGATGACGCCGGCCGACGACATCCCGCGCTTGCTGCCCTCGCTGAGCACGTCGGCCTCCACGGTGTAGCCGCTCAGCTCCGGCGGGCCCATGAAGACCATCGACCGCTGAAAGAGCAGCCGGTCGGTGGTCTTCGCCAGCACCTTGTCGCCCGCGCGGTCCTCCACGCGCCACTTCAGCTTGCCGCCGATCCACGCCGCGGGCGGATCCGCGCCCGGCGGCCCCGGGTTGGCCGCGCCCGGACTCGGCGCCAGCGAGAAGCCCTCGAAGTCCTCGCGCCAGGGCGGCTTCGGCAGGATTCGCAGGCGCATCCCGCCCTCGAGCGCCCCGGCTTTCACGCCGACCTCGCCGGCCCAGGGCCCCGAATCCCCAGGCGCCACCAGGGCGCCATCGGGGCCACGGTCCAGGCGCAGCGGCGGGCCGGGCGGCTTCGGCGACACGGTGAGAGCCGCGCCCGAGATCGGGCCGCTCCCCGTCAACCAGCCGCTCGCGTCCGCGGTGACCGCTGAGATGGTGGCCTCGCCGCCCGCGAGCAGCGCGACCTCCGCGGGCCGCACCCACAGCTTCGACGGCGCGCCCGCCGCGGGCGGCTCGGGCAGCATCGGCGTCTCCCAGGGGCGCTGCCAGCCCTCGCCCGCACCGCCGAACGCGTAGAGCGCCGACGTGGTGTGGACGTAGAGGCGCCCGTCGGCCGCGGCCGGCGCGCCCAGGCAGTTGCCCTCGAGCTGCACGCGCTGCTCGAGGATGGCCGTGTCCGGCTCGGGCCGCACGATCGATAATGAACCGTCATTCAGCGGCACCCAGAGCCGGCCGTCCGCGTAGAGCGGCGACGCGTGGATCTGCGACGCGCCGAGCTTCAGCTTGAAGCCGATGTCGCCGGTCTCCGTGTCCACGCTGACCAGCTCGCCGGTGGACTCGGTGACGTAGAGCCAGCCGTCCGACATCGCCGGCGAGCTGGAGAAGGCCTCGAGATCGGTGCGCCAACGCTCGGACTGCGCGCCCAGCACCACCGGCTCGCTCGCCCCCGGGGCCGCGCCCGCGCCGCGCGGATCGATGCGGATGAGGCGCCCCGTGCGCGTCGTATCGAGGTTCTCGTTGCCGTGGATGGTGAAGATCTCGTCGCCGACCGCGATGACCGACGAGTTCACGCCGCCCGACGACGTGGGCATGCGCCAGATGGGCGAGCCGTCGCGGAGATCGACGCACACGACGTTGCCGCAGCCTGTCCCAACCCAGAGCACCGGGCGCCCGAGGTAGGTCCCGAGCACCGGCGTCGAAAATGAGCTGTCCTTCGGCGCGGTGCCGGGCGTCGAGATCCACAGCAGCGTCCCGTCGCGCTTGTCGAAGGCGTAGATGCGGTCGCGGGCCGGGCCCAGGCGGCCCCAGCTCGACGTGATGGAGTGGATGATGACGCGGTCGCCGGCGATGACCGGCGAGCCGGTGCGGCCGTTCGGGAAGGTGAGGCGGCCGAACTCCTCCATCATCGAGTGCTGCCACAGCGGCTCACCGTCGCGCGTGTAGGCCAGCATCAGCCCGAACGCGGTCATGGCGTAGACGTTGCCGGTCTCGGGGTCGACGCTGGGGCTGCCGATGCTGTAGCGCTCGTAGATGATGTCGCTCAGGAAGTCGCTAAAACCGTGCTCCCATATGAGTTTTCCCGTCGCGGCGTCGAGCGCCACCAGCAGCTCTTGGAGGTCCGGGCCGGTGCCGCGATACCCGAGCGTGAAGAGGCGCCCGTCGGCGATGACCGGCGTGCCGCGGCCCGACAGCGGGTAGGTCCACAGGTGTCCCGCGCCGCCCAGGGTGATGCGCTCGGGCAGCTTGCCGACCAGCGCGAACCCGTCCTGGCCAGCGCCGCGCCAGGACAGCCAGCCGGTGGGCGCGGCCGCGGCCGCGGGGGTCGACGCTCGCTCGGTCAGCGCCGTGGCCCGCACCGAGTTCGGCGTGCCCGCGCAACCGAGGAGCAAGGTAGCCAGAGACGCCGCTGCTATGGACCTCATCGCTCCTCCTAGCGGTCGCGGAGTCTCGCCCTCGGCCGCAGGAGTGTCAACGGCTACAGCGCGCAGCCCCGCGGCGGGCGGCTCACCGCGGCGGCTTGATGCTGTCCAGCCACGCCTTCTGTCCGGCGGCGATCTCCTCGGGGGTGTAGACGGTCGTGTAGGTCGCCAAGACCCAGCAATGGCCGAAGGGGTCTTTGACTTTGCCGGTGCGGTCGCCCCAGAACATGTCGGTCACCGGGAACAACGCCTCGCAGCCCGCGGCGACGGCCCGGTCGTACGCGGCGTCGCAGTCCTCGACGTACAGAAAGAGGCCGGCGGTGGCGCCCTCGACCGGGCCCTGCTCCCAGCCGCCGGGCCACGCGTCGTTCATCATCAGCCGCGAGTCGCCGATCTGAAGCAGCGCGTGGATGACGCCTTGTCCGTCGGGGCCCGTGACCGGCGGCCCGCACAGGGTGGCGCCGAAGGCCTTCTGGTAGAACGCGACCGCGGCGGCGCAGTCGCCGGCGAAGATGAGCTGGGGTGTGATGGTGCCCATCCCCTCGGGGATG
>CAZNZH010000325.1:0-6538 GCA_964577445.1 uncultured Myxococcales bacterium | reverse complement strand
GGCGCGGACGGCGACAAGCGGCCTGCGCTGTCGACGCGGGGCGTGGTAGACGAGGTGGAGTTCGTGCGGAGGCGTCTTAGGGGCGCGAAGGCTGAGGGGCGATGGGCGCTAGGACACTGATGGTAGCGGCGTTGTGTGCGGCCGGGGCTGCGTGCGGCGGCGGGGCGGGGACCCCGGACGCGGTGGCGGACGTCCGCGACGGGGGCGACATCGCGGAGGTCGTCGTGCCCCGCTGCCCGGCGGTGGTCCGCGAGTACATCGAGATCCCGGGTGATGCCGCGCCCGATAACCCCGTCACCGGGGCCAAGACGCCGCCAGAGTACAACGTCGTGCGCTACATCCGGTACCGCGCGGACTCCGGCGTCGTGGCGCCGAGCGAGGCGGACGCCATCCTGGTCGTCGCGCCGGGCTTCACCGTGGGGTCGGGCTACCTGAGCTACATGGCCAAGAGCTTGGTCGCGCAGTCCTGCGGCCGCGTCGAGGTGTGGCTGACCGAGCGCCGCCACCACCTGCTCGAGGACCCGACCGGGATGAACGCCGCGGAGGCAGCCCGAGATCCGCGGCTGGCCTATGGCTACTACTTCGAGGGCGCCCCGGTGGGCGGGAAGACCTTCGCGGGGGTCCTCGACGCGAAAGGCGACGCGACCGCGATGCTGAGCGAGTGGGGCCTGGACATCGCGTTGAAGGACCTGCGACGCGTCATCGAGCAGGTCCCGGAGGCGTCGCGGCGGGCGTCGGTGTTCCTCGGCGGGCACTCGCGCGGGGTGGCCTACGTCCAGGCATATGCCGCCTACGAGTTCGAGCCGGGGCATCTGGGCTGCGATGACCTGGCGGGGCTGGTGCTCATCGACGGCGACTCGCGCTACGACGCCGCGATGACCGAGGAGGTCTACCTCGAGCGGCTCGAGCGCATCCGCGAGGGCACATCGCCGCGCTATGTGAATGTGCCGCCGGCGAGCCCGGAGATTTACATCTTCTTGGAGATCCTGGCGCTGGCCGCTTCCAACGACGTCACGACGCCCGGGGACCCGCAGCTTGGCCCCGACGGGCAGTTCGGCACGCTGGGGCCGCTTCAGTCCCTGGCGCCGCTGCTCTTTCGCGGCCTGGAGATCAAGATGACCAACGAGGCGTTCTGGGGGTTCGCGGCGGACACCGAGTCGGCGATCCTCGATATTCTGAGGTCCGGGCTGGGCAAATTGGATGGCGCGACCGAGCACGATGAGCTGGGCGTGTACCCCAGCGACGAGGGGCACCTGTACCGGTGGAAGCACTACGACGAGGTGGAGCCGGCCGAGTTCTGCGAGATTCAGGACCTGCTGCACGCGCTCTACGAGGGGCCCTCGAACGCGCCGGACCCGTACTACGCGGCGCGGCTGGACCAGGACTTCTATGTGGCTGACCACATGAACACCGCGGGGACCTGGCGCGAGACGTATTTCCCGCTGCGCGCGTCGTCGATGGACGCGCCGGTGTACGTGCTGGGGTCGCGGCTGCTCAGCGGCGAGCCCGCGCGCGTGACCGACTACCGAGACGGCATCGCGCCGGTCCGCGGGCAGGTGTTGCCGCGCAGCGAGTTCGGCTTTCAGGTGCTGTGGAAGCCGGAGTGGGAGCACATCGACACCGTGTTCGCGGTCGCCGAGACGAACCCGTTTTTCGCTGACGTCATCGCGTGGATGCAGCGGTTTTCGGGCGGCGCGGTGCAGGTGCCGGAGCACGGCGCGCCATGGGGTTGGTGACGCGCGGCGATCACGTACGTCTCATGGGAACGGGAGATCGGACCGTCGCCCCTGAATCGGCTTCCGCGCCATTTCATTCGGAGTTTTCTATGTCACTTCTAGCTTCCAGCGTTCGCGCTGCGCTTGTCGTCTGCTTGGTGGTGGTGCTCGGCGGCTGCTCGGATTCCAACTCCGGTGGGGCCACGGATCTCGGGCGGCTGGATACGAATGGCGGGGACGTGACCGGCGACACCGACGTGGAGCCCGACGCCGTCGCTGACATCACGCCCGACGCGGACGCCGCCGCGGACGCCGACGCGACGCCCGACGCCGACGCGCTCGCCTAGCCGTCCCTGGACGCGGAGCCTGACGCCTACGGCGACGCGTCGCCGGACGCGGAGCCCGACGCCATCGCCGACACGACGCCCGACGCGGAGGCCGACGCCGACGCCCTCGCCGACACGACGCCCGACGCGGAGCCCGACGCCCTCGCCGACACGACGCCCGACGCGGAGCCCGACGCCCTCGCCGACGCGGAGCTCGACGCCCTCGCCGACGCGACGCCGGACGCGGAGCCCGACGCCCTCGCCGACGCGACGCCGGACGCGGAGCCCGACGCCCTCGCCGACAGCCTGACCGACGTCACCTGCACGCCAGACTGCGACGGCAAGTCCTGCGGCGACGACGGCTGCGGCGGCACCTGCGGCGACTGCGACCTCGGAAGCTCCTGCATCGACGGCCAGTGCGACCCTTGCGGCGGGATCAGCGCCGAAGGGTGCTGCGACGGAGACACGGTGAGGTTCTGCGAAGCCGGCGCCGTGCAGGCGTTTACCTGCGCCCCGCAGTCCTGTGGTTGGAGCCCCGACGGCCAGATCTACGATTGCGGCACCGATGGCGCGGCCGAGCCGTCGGGCACCTTCCCCATGGCGTGCCCGTAACGCCGGCTCGGACACACTCCGGCCTCACATCTTCGCCTCATGGATTCCGGGCGAGCTTCTTCCGTCGAGAGCGCGCTCTCGACGGCCCGCCGCGAGCGCGCTCGCCCCGATGAGCGCCAGCAACGCGAGGAGCGCGAGGAGATCGCTGCCGGTCGGCTCGGCCGCACCGCAGCCCGACGGTTGCTGGCCGCGACCGGGATCCGCGTCGATGGGGGTCAGGTCGGCGTTGACCGCGTCCGGGTCGCCCGCGTCCGGGTCGCCGCCGCCGGCGTCGGCCAGTGGCTCGGCCGCGGCGTCGGCGCTCGCGTCCGGGGCCGGCTCCGGCGGCAGCTCGGGCTCGAAATTTCGGCGCTGGCAGAGAGAGAATTCGCAGATGGGCGGGGGCGGCGGCTCGACGACGACCTCCGCCGGCGACACGCACGCCTCCGCTTCGGTGACCAGCTCGCCCGACATGACGCTATAGACCCGGGCCGTCACGCAGTAGGGCTGCGGCGCGAGCGCTGCGAACTCCTGCGGGGACAGCTCTGTGACGTAGAGGTCCAGGCTCTCCCCGGTCGGCACCGGGTAGAACGCATGGCGCCACACGGCGCTGGCGTCGTCGGGGTGAGCGGCCTCGAGCCAGGTGAAGTGGCCGTAGCCGAACGGCGTGCCCGTGCCGGAGATCGTGAACCCCGCGCGGAACTGTATCCGCCGCTGCGAGACCAACCAGCAGCAGGCCCCCGGCTCGTGCGGGCACGGGGTCGTGTCCGCGCGGGCGTCGCAGGCGGCGTCGATTCCGTAGTCCAGGCCGCCGACCTCGACGTCGATGAAGGAGGCGGACAGCTCGAGCTGCGGCGGCGGCGGCGGCTCGGCGACCACCGTGAACGGGATCGAGGCGGTGAAGGACTCAAAGGAGCAGTACGGGCCCCCGCCGCCCGGCGGCAACACGATCAAGAGGCTGACCCGGTGCTCGCCCGCCGCGAGCGGCTCGAGGGGGCGCCACCAGAGCTGACGCCCCAAGACGGTCCCCGTGTAGCCCTGGTAGGTGTCGCCGCCCGGGATCGCGAACCCGACGCCCAGCTCGCCCTCGACGATGTCGTTATTGGGGTCGCGAACCGTGACGTTCACGAGCGGGCTCTTGCCGGGGTCGGGCGGGTCGGTCGGCCACCCGGGGTCCGCGCTCCAGTAGGCCGGCAGCGGGAGCTTCGGCAGCGACGGCACCCCGTCGAATCGCGTGGCGAAGCTCGGCATCTCGCGCCACACGACCTCATGGCAACTGCGGTCCGGAAAGCTCTCCGCGCGCGCGTCCCCGCCGATGGTGCCGAGCGCGAGGAGCAGCGTGGCTAGACTGACGGCTGACGACTTCATGGGGGCAAACCTCTCGGCGGACGAAGGCTGATGCACGCCACAGTATCGCGCGGCCATGGGCGTGGCAAACGCTGGCGCCGGGTGTTTGGGCCGCGGCAGGCCGCAGGCGGCGAGGGGGCCGTGAGCTACGCGGGGCTCCCCATGGGGTGGGCGGTCGTGGTACATGGCGGTCGCCTCTTGCTACGCCGCGCTGTCCAAGCGCGCCAGGGTGCCGCCATGAATCGAGCGTTACGACTGTGGGGAATCGCTGTGCTCGCCGCCGTGGGCGCCTTCGGGGCGTGCGGGGGTGACGAGGGCGGGGCGGCTGACGCGGACGTGGCCGTGAAGCCGGACGCGGTGGCCGACGCGGTGGCCGACGCCGGGCCCGACGCGGTGGCCGACGCGGTGCCCGACGCGGACGCCGCCGACACGCCGGACGGCGCCGGGCCGACGTTCCCGGCGCGCGGGCTGCCCTTCGTCTTCACGCGGCCGCCCGCCGGCGAGCCGATCCCGCCGGCCGAGGTGACCGCGTTTACCGAGCAATTCACCGGCGTCCTGAAGGATGTCGGCTACTTCCGGTGGCTCTTGCGCACCAGCACCGGCGTCGACCCGTCGACCGGGCTCGACGACTACCTCGCGTGGCATAACGACGTGCTGGCGGTGAAGGCCGGCGACACCGTGACCTTTCAGCACCACGGCGGCGAGCACAACATGTGGATCCCCAGCTCGAAGATCCTGGCGGCGGTCGCGGGCGGCTACCGGCTGACGGGCGACTGGGAGATGGGGAAGCTGACCGAGGGCTACTGCAAGGGGCTGTCGGCGGTGGTGAAGGGCTTCGTGTGGGACGCGGCCGACCCGGCGCCCTACCTGATGGCGCGCTCCGTGTTCCCGCTGGACCACGCGTTCACGCTGGACGCCGCGACGTGGCACGACGACGGGCGCGGCAAGGTGGTCGAGTACCACCACATGAACAAGATCGAGGACGGCTGGAACGCGCACACGTTTCCGTGGCCGCACAACCCGACCTGGGGCGCCATGTGGGTGACGAATATGCGCAGCAAAGACGACGTGTGCGCGATCGTGCGGACGACGACGTGGCTGCCTTACGTGGTCGCTGACGCCAAAGACGAGTCGGTGCGGGCGGCGTGTGCCGAGACCCTGGAGCTGATGCAGGGCTTCAACCGCGACATCGTCGACCACGGCTACGAGATCCGCACCAAGGACCCCGACGGGACGGCGCGGGTGGTCACCGAGCAGGATCTCGGGAGCTACAATTGGTACAGCAAGATCGACCCGCTGGCGGAGTGCCCGGCGCGGCTGGCGAGCGACCTCATCGCGTACGGCGAGCCGCGGACGGGCGACTGCGGGTCCGGCGAGGGCGACGCGTTCGACCTGCTCTCGCCGACGGTGCACTACTATAACTATCCGATAGTATGGGACTATCACATGGCGGCCCTGGGGAACGCGCTGGCCCATGGGTATGAGGACGTGGCGTTCGCGCTGCTGGGCGGGCTGCGGGACCGAATCGACAAGTATCTGGCGCCCGACACGGCCGAGCCCGGGGCGACGGACCCGGACTGGCCGTCGGACATGGCCGTGCTGCTGGTGAAGGCGGCGTCCATGGGGTTGCCACTGACGGCCGCCGAGGCGCGGCTCGTTCAGGCGCACTTCGCCCAGGCCGCCGTGGAGTTCGCCGCGTGGCCGCGCTGGGATCTGTGGGACGCCGCGGTGCCCGACGGCAACTATTGGTCCAACGACGGCTTTCGCCCGGCGGCGTCCCATGAGGC
The DNA here is from genome assembly GCA_964577445.1 of uncultured Myxococcales bacterium. Lineage (GTDB taxonomy): Bacteria > Myxococcota_A > UBA9042 > PHBI01 > JACKFB01 > JACKFB01. The sequence continues at coordinate 772 of CAZNZH010000325.1, read as the reverse complement.
GGTCCCGGTCGAGGCGTTCGCGCTGCTGCTGGAGGCCTGCGCGTCGCCCTTTTTAAACCCCGACGGCGCGGCGTTCGTGGACTGCGCGGTGGTCGCCGACCTCACGAAGTGGGGCGGCGACTGAGCCGGGGCCGCGGTCAGGGCTCGATCTCGGGCGGCGGCTCCGGCGCCTCGATGGCGCGGGCGCGCTCGATGTAGCGGTTGAAGGCGGGCACGGCGACGGCCGCCAGGACGCCGACCATGGTGGCGCTGAGCAGCATGTGGCGGTCGGCGCCCTCCGGCAGCGTCACGCTTATGCGCAACAGGTCGCCCGAGCGGGAGACCGTGACGCGCTCGAGGAGCTGCTCGCCCTGGTACTGCGTCAAGATCGCAGGCACGGACTCGGTGATCACGTCGCTTGAGCGGCCGATCTCGGCCTGCTTGGCGATCTCGGCGGTGGCCATGGTCCGGAAGGCCCCGAGCTGGGCCTCCAGGTTCGTGGCGCCGGCCGCGTCGGTGCGGACTACGGCGCGCAGGCCCTCGGCTCCAAACGACGCGGCCGCGCCCGTGAACGCGACGCCCATCGTGTCGCCCGCCAGCTTCGCCAAGGTAGGCCCGGCGGCGCTGGCCGCGATGAACGCGTCGGAGACGCCGGCCTCGGCGACCAGGGCGTCGTGGGTCTCGAGGCGCTGTGGGTCCGGCGCGGCGGCCCCAGCCCACTCAAAGCCCGCCTCATTGCCGAGCAGCACGCCGTTTTCCCCCGCGGCCACCCAGACGCCGGGGTCCAAGAGGG
>CAZNZH010000324.1:6263-6547 GCA_964577445.1 uncultured Myxococcales bacterium | reverse complement strand
CAGGGGTCCGCGCAGGTTCGACATGGCGAAGCGCGTCTTGAGGACCGGCTGCTCGTCGGTGTGGGCGTTGCTGAGCACGAACTGGCGGCCCTGTAGCCCCGCCACGCGCCGGGTCAGCGCTGCGCGGTCCAGCGACCTGCCGTGCCCAGAGGCCGCCGCGGTCAGGCCGTCGAGGATGCGCTCGAGATCCTGCTCGGTCTGGAGCTTGCCGACGAACCAGGTGCCGGCGTTGGTCAGGGCCTTGTAGTCGACGTCGACGGGGTTCTGGGTCGCCAAGAGCGTGC
>CAZNZH010000324.1:0-6253 GCA_964577445.1 uncultured Myxococcales bacterium | reverse complement strand
TCGCCAGCACGATCCCCAGGCCGAACGCGCGCGCCTGCTTGAGCAGCGTCAGCAGCGGGCGCTTCGACGGCGGGTTGAGCGGGTGCGGCGGCAGGTAGCCGGTCACCTCGTCCATGTAGACGAGCGCTCGCAGATCGCCGCTGCCCGGCTGGGTGCGCATCCAGGCCACGACGCGCTCCAGCAGCAGCGTGACGAAGCTCATGCGCTCGGCGTCCGACAGGTGCGCGATGGTGAAGATCGACGTGCGGCTGCCGGCGTCGGTGCGCGCGAAGAGCTGGTCGATGTCCAGGGGCGCGCCGGTGAGCCACTGGGCGAACGCCGGGCTGGCGATGAGGCCGTTGAGGCGCATGGCGAGCTGCTGGCGAGACTTCTTCGAGAAGAACTGCTCGAGCTCGAAGACCCCCAGGCGGTCGAAGGGCGGGTCGCTGACCGCGTGGATGAGGTCCGCGAGCTCGAGGGACTGCCCGCGCTCCCAGGCGTGGGTCAGGATGTTCGACACCAGGATGGCCTCCCGCGAGCGCAGCGGGTCCGAGTCGACGTCGATGAGGCCGAGCAGCGCGCTCACCAGGCCGCCGGCCAGCTCGGCCTGCTCTTCGCCGGGCATGGATCCGTAGTCCGCGGGGGGCTCGAAGCGGTCGAGCAGGCTGACCGGCACGCCGGCTGACGAGCCGGGCGTGTAGATGGTGATGTGGGTGCGCTCGCGCAGGCGCCGGATGTCGTCGGGGCCCAGCCCTGAGTCGGCGAGCCCGTCGCGCCACAGCGCCGCGCGCTGAGCGCCGGCCGACCTCGCGTCGCCGCCCGCCGCCGCGACCGCCGCCGGGTCCAGCCACTCGGTGAAGTGCGCCGCGTCGAGATCGGGCCAGGACAGCGCGAGGTTGGTCAGGTCGCCCTTGGGGTCGATGGCGATGGTGGGGATGTCATGGAGCGCGGCCTCCTCGAGCAGGCCGATGCAGAGCCCGGTCTTCCCGCTGCCGGTCATGCCGAAGACCAGCCCGTGGGTGGTCAGGTGCTTCGGCTCATAGGTCACCCGGACGTCTGTGACGTCGCCGGCGGCCGTGTCGACGGCCTTGCCCAAGTAGAAAGCCACGCGCACCTCGCGGTAGGTCGGTCAGTTCAGCAGGCGCCGCTCAGAAGCCGGTCGCGCGCCCCAGATGGCGTCCCAGCCGGCGCGGAAGGTGTCGCTCGAGACCTTGGCTGGGCCTGCGTGGCCGCGCGCCGGGGCGGCGCCGGGATCGTCGGTGCGGCCGGGGCGCTCGGCGATGGGGGCGGTGGCCTCGACGTGGACGTCGAAGAGCACCGGCAGCTCGGGGCGCTGACTCAGGCGCACCAGCTCGCCGGTCAGGGCCTGTCCTGAGACCACCGGACGCAGCAGCCCCAGCTCGACCTTGCCGTCGCGCTGGCGCAAGACCTGCGCGCCGTTGCCGTCCGGCGCGGGGCCGGAGACCAGCAGGACATCGCTCGAACCTTCGGGCTTCTCGCTCATGGTCGGAGTGTAGACGGCGGCGCGCCCCGCGCAAAGGGTACGGGCTGGCCCGGCGGCCGCCCGCCGGCTCGGTGCGGCGCCCCGGCGTCCTCAGCGCCGCTGCCAGGTCATCATCGCCCGCAGCCCGCGCGTGTCGCCCTCGCCTTCAAAGACGAGGCCGAAGCTCGCCTTGGCCAGGTCCTCGGCGAGGCGTGAGAGCGGCGAGCCCGCGACGGGGAGGGCGGGGAAGCGGGGGCTCGCCTCGGTGCCGTAGACGCTGTGCAGGACCCGCCCGTCGGCGTCGATGCTGAACGTGGCGCCCGGGCCGGCCACGGGCTCATAGCCCAGAAAGCCCAGGGCGGCCTCGCGTCTGGCCTCGCCCGCGGCCGGCAGCCCGCCCAGGCCCGCCGCCAGGATCTCGATGTCCCGGTAGGCTCGCCAAGAGGCTTGTCGGATCTCGGCCTCGGCGAAGAGCGCGCCGGTCTTCATCAGCCAGGGAGCCGCGGGGTCCAGCGCGACGCGCAGATCGACCTGCCGCTTGGGCTCGCCCGCCCCGGCGCCTGCCGCCGGCGCCGCGTCCGCGCCGTCGAGCACGTCATCGATGACCGTCTGCAAGGTGCCGAGATCCAGGCTGGCGACGAACACCGACCCGGCCGTGCCCGACCTGACCGTGCCGTAGTAGACGTGGATGTCCTTGAAGTCGGGCATCGCGCCGGCTTTGCCCGGCCCGATGGTCACGATCGGCACGTCGCGGTAGGGGTCGGCCATCCCCCAGACGACCAGCCCGGGGCTGGTGGTCTCGGCCACGCTGCGCAGCGCCGTGAGCGCCCCGGCGAAGGCGACCGGGTTGGCGATGTGGGCGCCGACGTAGACCGGCAGCCGGGCGACCACCGCCGCCTCGCGGGCCCTGCGCGCCGAGGGGTCGTTGTCCTCGGGTGCGGGCAGCTCGGGGAGCTCGCGCTCGCCGGTCTGTAGTGCGAAATCCCACAGCCCGCTGCGGCTCACGACGCCGACCATCACATAGTCGCCCAGCCAGTCGAGGCCGCCGAGCTTCATGCTCTTGCCGATGCCGCCCAGCTCGCGGCGGATCGGGGCGTCCGCGCCGATGGCCAGGGTCCAGCGCGCGCCGGAGACACGCGCGGGTGGGGCGATGGCGGTGGCGCCGACCTTGCCGATCAGCTCGTCGTAGTCCGTCCCGCTGACCAGCGGCATCATCCGGGCGTCGGCCGACAGCGACCTGCCGTCGGGCGAGCGCCGCAGCCGCACGGCGATGGGGTCGATGTAGCCGCGCCAGTAACTCTGGTAGGTGTCGCGGAAGCGCTCGTAGGCGGCCTTCTCGTCCAGGCTCACCTGGGTCAGCGGCAGGTCGGCGATCGCGGTCAGCGCGTCCACCCGACCCCAGCGCTCCGAGCGCGCGCCGAGCTTGGGGTCCAGCACGATGGGCGCGCCGTCCGCGTGGGTCAGCTCGCCCTTGTCGAGCAGCCCCGACGCGAGCAGCGCCTCGGTGGACGCGGCGGGCGCGCCCTCGAGCAGGCCGTGGAGGAGCTGGGCGAAGCCGACCGCCATGAGGTCCGCCTTGGCCGCCATGCGACGCCCCTGGAGGATCTTGGTGCGCGGCGAGACGGCGCGGGTGACGAACGCGTCTCCCAGAAACAGAAATCCATCCTCAGCGGCCGGGTCGTAGGGGTACTCCGCCCGCATCCAGCGGAAATCGCCGCTTTGGGCCAGCGACGGCGCCTTCGCGTCGGCGACGGCCACGAACCGCTCGATGGCGGCTCGCGAATTGGAGAGCACGACCAAGCCGCCCAGCTCGAGCCGGTGTTGGCGCACCCGGCCATCCGGCGAGCTGACGAGCCGCACGGTGTGCTCGCCCGCCTTCCACTCGGACTCGCTGAGATCCGGCGTGCGCGCCCGGGCCTTCGCCTCGTAGGCGGCCAGCGCCGCCATGAGCAGCGCGCGCCCCTTGACCTCGAACACGAGGCTGACGTCTGTCCCCTCGCGGATGAAGGGATCTCCGAGGGTGATGGCCACCCCGTCCACCGCCAGCGGGCCCAGGGTCTCGGCCAGCCCGGTGCGCTCGAGCATCAGCTCTCGCTCGTAGCGCGCGATGATGTGCGACGCCGCCGGCCGCGCCTCGACGGCGTGGATGAGCGACTCGAGCCAGTCGTCGGCGTCGTCGGCGAGGCGGATGGCGGTCCGCAGGTCGCCCAGGTGCAGGTAGAGCATGCCCTGAGGGATGTGCTCAGCCAGCGCCTCGACCTTCGGGGTCTCCTGCGCCTTGGCGAGCATCTCCTCCCACGGATGCTGCGGCTGGGGCACGCCCTCGAGCGACGCCAGCGCGACGGTCTGCTCCTTCGCGTGGCCGAGCGGGCTCCGCAGCATCAGGCCGCGGTCGGTCTGCAGGGCCTCGTTGACGGAGGTCATGCCGGTGTAGAGGCTCATCGCCTCGGCGAGATCGGTCTTTCGCTGCTGGGTGGGGCGCTGGCCGGCGTCGTATCGCGCGACGTCGCCGAGGCGATCGCAGCGCGCGCTCGCGAAGGCCACAAAGGGCGGCGTCGGCGCGAAGGAGCGCGAGCCGGTCGCCTTCAGGTCCCTCGCGAGCCCACGAAAGAACGCCTTGGGCATCGCGCCGTCATCGGGCAGCTCCGCCGGGAGCTCGACGGTGATCTCCTGCAGGTCATGGCTGGGGAAGTTGTTGGTCCACCACACATAGGGGTCGCGCTCGACGGTGAACCTCAGCGGCGCGGTGGGCATCGGCCCGACCACCCGCGCGATGACCTCGTCGCTGCTCGAGGTCGGGCCGGCCACGCGCGCGGCGTAGGCGAACCCGTCGCCGTGGTATCGAAAACGCACAGGCGGGACCTCGGTATTTGAGGGCGCGCCCGATCGGGCGCCGGCGGGGAGCGGGAAGGCCAGCCAGGTGTGGCCGCCGTCGCTGTGACGGCGCGTCGCCGTGAGGGTCTGCGGCGCCGCGATGGTCGGCGGGCGCTCACCGGCGCGGATCGTTCGGTCGCTGCCGGGGTCGGTGACGGGGCGCGCGCGGGCGGGCTCGGCGTCGGCTCCCACAGGCGCGGCGGGGGTGACACCGGCGGCGGGCGTGGCCTCAGGAGCCGCGCCGGGCGCTGGGGCCGGCGCGGTCTTCTTGCATGCGCCGGCGAGCAGGCACGCGGCGACCAGGATGCTGAGCGGGCGGCCCATGGTGCGGCTCCGGGGAGGGGGTTGGGGGCAGAGCGTGCTAGCACCATCGCCCATTCTGGCGGCTGCGGGAAGGCGGGGCGGCTGGACTCCGCTGGGCCGCCCGGCCAGACTGCGGAGACGTGGAGCGCGCAGCCGCCGGGGTGACCGGGTGCGCGCGTCGGCGTAGGGGAGGCGTCCGATGGGGCGTGGACGGGTGGGTCTCGGGGCCTGGCTGCTGGTGGCGATCGCGGGATGCGGCGGCGCCTCGGGCGGTGGCGACGGGGGCGGCGACCGGGCGGGCGATCTGGCCTCGGATGAGGCTGCCAGCGCCGAGGCCGAGGGCGCCTCGGACGCGCTGATCGAGGTCGGAGGCGAGGTCGCCGAGGCCGAGCCCGACGCCGCACCCGACGCCGAGCGCAGCGGAGACGCCGGCGCTGACTGGCGGGCGGAGGCGGACTCGGCGCCGCCGCCGGACGCCGGCGCGAGCCCCGACGCCGGCGCGAGCCCCGACGCCGACGCGGGGCCGGTGGGCGCCGAGGTGGTCCTCAACGAGGTGAGCGCTGGCGGGGCCGATCGCATCGAGCTGGTGAACCGCGGCGACGCCGCGCAGGACATCTCGGGCTGGCGGGTCTTTGACGGCGCCCATGCGATCGCGAAGTCCTTTGTGTTTCCCGCGGGCACGTTCATCGCTGCCGGCGCGTATCTCGTGCTGACCAAGGGCCAGCAGCACGACTTCGGCCTGGGCGCCGCCGACGGGGTGATCCTCGAGCGCGGTGACGGCGTGCGGGCCGACGCGACCGCCTGGCCGAAGGGGATGGCCGAGGTGAGCTGGTGCCGGTTCCCCGACCGGGTCGGCGCCTTCGGGCCGTGCTCGGTCGCGACCTTCGGCGCGGCCAACATCGACGCGGACGACGCGGTGGTGGTCGCGCCGGTCTGGGTAGGCGGTGGGCTGAGCGCGACCGTCGCCGGGCCGGACTACGACACCCTGGACGAGCTGTGTTTCGACGGCGCGGGGCGGCTGTGGGTCGCCGACGCGCCCGCGGGTCTGATCCACGTCTACGACGCGGACGCGACGTTTCTCGAGACCGTCGGCGGCCTCGGCGCGGGCCCGGGGAAGTTCTTGGGGCTGGAGTCGGTGCGCCTGACCCAGGACGGTCGCATCGGGGCGGTCGACCGCAGCCGTAAGGCCATCCAGCTCTTCGACGTCGAGACGCGAGCCTACGCCGGGACGGTGCCGTGCACGGGCTGCAAGGACCCGGTGGGGCTGGCCTTTCCCAGCAGCGGCGAGATCCTGGTCGTCGAACAGAGCCCCAACCGCGTCCTGATCCTCGACGCCGCCGGCGCGGTGGTGGGCGGCTACCAGTTCGGCGACGGCTCGGCCCCCATCCTGGCGAAGGCGGAGACCCTCGCGCTGGATGAGGCCACGGATCGCCTGTTCGTGACGTCGGAGATGGCGGCGCGGGTCCAGGTCTTCAACCTGGCGGCGGGCACATGGCGCGGCCAACACATCGGCGACCGGCAGGCCAGCGGGCTGCCGGAGCCGGGCCGCTTCCTCGGGGCGGTGGAGGGCATCGCGGTGGACCACGGGCGCGGGCTGCTCTTCATGAGCGACGA
>CAZNZH010000323.1:0-6555 GCA_964577445.1 uncultured Myxococcales bacterium | reverse complement strand
GTTGGTGGTGGGCACCAGGGCCGCGGGGCGTTCGCGGCGGGCCCTTACGACGACTGAGAGCGGGAAGCTCACGAAGCTGTGTAGCCGCGCGACGAGCCGCCCCACCGCGCCCCCGGACATCGCGTTTCGCCAGGCGTCGCCTGAGTATTTGGAGACCACCTCGGCCGGGGCGCCGCGCTCGGTGAGGCGGCGGGCGAGGCGCTCCATGGGGCCGCCGCCCACGCACGACGCGATGTGGATGGGGCCGGGCACGCGCGGGCTCACAGGGTCACCGCTGAAATCGGGTGACGACGTCAAAGAGGCGTCTGGCGCCGCGGCGGAGGTTTTCCGGGAGGTGGCGGAGGCCCAAGCGGCCGGGGTCGGTGTCGAAGACCGAGGCGGCCAGGCCGGGGGCGTCGTCGTAGAGCAGCGCGGTGAAGGCCATCATGTCGGGGCGGCGGAACTTGTGCTGGTCGGGCTCGAAGACGTCGACGCGGGCGAGCCACCCGGTGATGGCCTCGACCTTCCAGCCGGGGGGGCGGAGATCGTCGAGGACCGACTGGGGGACCGGCGAGTCCAGCAGCGCCTTGGCCATGGCGAGCGAGAAGTAGACGGCGGTCTTGACCGAGAGGGCTTTGGCCATCGCGCCGACCGCGGGCCAATCGGGCGGCGTGAAGGCGGCCAGGCGGTCCACGTCGGTGTGCAGGCGCAGGCCCGGCGCGCGGACGTAGGTGTGTTTGGCGGTGTGGAGGCCCACCTGGATCATGTTGTCCACGGGGGCCAGCAGGCGGACGGCGCTGCCCTCGATGGGGACCGAGCGGGCCAGGAGCGCTTCGGGGTCGGGCTCCTGGTCTTTGCGGATCCAGCGGCCGGCGACGGGGCGCCACTGGAGCTCGAACCAGACCTCCTCGCCGCCGGTCTGCTTGATGTACTCGGTGCCGCCGGACTCCAAGCCCGCCTCGACGTCGGCGGGCTCGATGGCGGCGCGGCTCTTGAGCGTGAAGCCGCACTCTTCGATGAGGGCGTGGGCCTCGCGGAAGCGGTGGCGGCTGACCAGGACGTCCAGGTCGCCCATGGGGCAGAGCGCCGGGTCGTCGAAGATGCCGCGGGCGATGCCGGCGTTTTTGAGCGCCACCATCTTGAGGCCGGCGCTCTCCAGGCGCGCGGCGACGGCGTCCAGCTCGTCCATCATCACGCGCATCCGGCTGCCGGACTCCGCGTAGGTGCGCCGCGCGCGGTTTTCGCCGGAAAAGCCGCCCGGGAAGGCTTCGAGCAGCGCTTTGGCGGTGATGGGGCCGATGCGGTTTCGGCCGCCGAAGTCGAGGAGCTCCTCGGTGCGGGCTTTGCCGAGCCGGGCGATGCGCTCAAGCCGCGCCGGGCGGTCGGTGGCGGCCATGGCGTCCAGGGCGGCGCGGCGAAGGGCCGGGTCGCCGTGGCGATAGACGAAGCGGTCTCGGGTGATCTGGGGCAAGCAGGCTCCGCGGTAGATCGTAGCGTGCGAACCATGACGCGGGCCGGCGCTGGAGGCAACAAAGGGCGGCCCGTGCTACCGTTCAGCGCGCCTCGTTCGCGGAGATGTGCCATGGGTCGGGCTCGCGTCTTTTTGCTAGGTGGCGCCTTGGTTTTTGCGGGGTGCGCGACGGCTGGGCGCGCGCCCGAGCCCGCCCCTGTGGCCGGTGACGAGTCGCCGCGGCTCGTGGCCGTGGACCCCGAGATCGACAAGGACTGCGTGGTCTCCGCCGACGGCACCATGAGCCGCGAGGCGGTCCAGTCCTGCATCCACGCGCGGCTGGGGCCCGTTCAGCAGTGCTACATCAAGGCGCTGATGGCGGACCGCTCGCGGGCTGGCAAGGTCGTGCTGCACCTGACCGTCGCGCCCTCGGGCGCGATGGCGGCCGTGGACGTGACGACCCAGGGCTTCGCCGACCCCGAGTTCGACGGCTGCGTCATGGAGCGGGTGCAGGCCTGGCGCTGGCCGCCGCGCCCCGAGGCCGTCGGGCCGCTGAAGGTCAGCTACCCGGTGTTCCTAAAGACGCAGTAGTCGCGTTAGCCGCGGGCGGATCGCCAGGGGATGGCGGTCTTGCCGTAAAAGCGCACCCGGCGGAGCAGGACGTCCAGCAGCAGTAAGAGCAGCGCCAGGTAGAGTGGGAGCTGCCAGCGGGGCTCGCGGCGCTCGGCGGTGCGGCCCTCGGTGTCGAAGAGCTGCGCGTCGGTGGGGCCCGCGACGCCTCCGGTGGCGGCGGAGAGTGCGCGGACGGCGCTCAGATCGGGGTCGCCTAAGAGGTGCTCGGTGGGGAAGGGCCAGGCGACCGCGGCGTAAGAGCGGTGGACGTCGCCGGCCGCCCCGTCGTCGCCGGGGCTTCGCTTCGCGTGGTGGCTGCCGCGCACCACCCAGGGGCCGAAGGCGTCGAGCGCGAGCTGACCCTCGTAGCGGCCGGGGGCGGTCTGGCTGAGGGTGACGTCGCGGTCGCGGCCGTCGGGGCCGGTGACGGTGACCTGGCTCACCAGCCCGTCGATGAAGTGGTCGTCCTGGTCCACGGCGTCGACGCCGACGGTCAGCACGCCGTCGGCGATGTCGGTGTAGGTCTGCATGGCCGGGTCGGGCTTTTCGACGCGCAGGGTGTCGCGGACGAGCTGGCGCCAAAACTGCGCGTAGCCCGACCAGCCGAGCCAGAAGTGGGCCCACTTGTTCTTCACGTCGCTGGTCCAGACCACGACCTGTCCCAGACCCAGGCGCCACCTCGCCAAGATGGGCTCGCCGCGGTGTGAGAGCATCAGGACCTCGGCGCGCGGCTTGGCGCGGGTGGACACGTAGCCCAGCAGCGCCGGGGCGCGCTCGATGCCGACGCCTTGGAACATCTGTAGGGACCGGAAACGCTTGGCTACCACCGGGCGGAAGTGGTCCTCGACCAGGGCGCGGCGGGTGACCTCGCTGGCCTCTTTGAGGAAGAGTTTCGGGATGTTGTCGGCGCGGTCGGTGAAGTAGTAGCGGCCGCCGCCCGCTTCGGCGACCTGCATCAGCAGGCCCTGGTCGCTGTTGAGGCCGACGGCGACCGTCGAGATGGTTATCTTGTCGGCGTAGCTCTGGCTGACGAGGTCGAGGATGCCGGAGCGCGAGGACTGGCCGTCGGTGAGCAGGATGATGTGCTTGGTCTTGGCCTGGGTCGCCGCCAGGGCTTTGTAGGCCGCGTCGAGGGCCGGGAAGATGTTGGTGCCGCCGCCCGACGAGAGCCGGGCCAAGCTGTCGGTGATCTTCAGCCGGTTGGCCGCGCGCTGTAGCCGCACGATGAAGGTGGGCGCGGCGTCGAAGGCGACGATGCCGAGCTTGTCCGAGGGCTGCAGCACGTCCAGCGTCGCGCGCGCCGCCTCTTTGGCCAGCTCGATCTTCTCGCCGGTCATCGAGCCCGAGCGGTCGATGACCAGCACCAGGGCCAGCGAGGGCATGTCTTCCTTCTTCTCGACGTCGACCTCGACCGGCAGGACGTGCTTTTCCAGGTAGCTGCCGCCGTAGCCGCCCGGGCCGAAGGAGTTTTCGCCGCCCGCGATGACGAGGCCGCCGCCGCCGCGGACGTAGCTCTCGAGGGTCTGCATGTGCTGGCGGTTCATATAATCCCCGCCCGCGCCTGAGGATTTGGGCACGTCGCTGATGAAGATGAGGTCGAACTGGCGGGCGTCGGCGAGGCTTCGGGGCAGGCCGCGGGCGTCGCGCAGCTCGACGTCGAAGTCGCGGCCCAGGGCGGCGACGAGGTTTTGGCGGAGCTGCCGCTCGCCCTCGACGTAGAGGACCTTGGGCAGCGTCTTTATATGGATGGGGATCTCGAAGGCGTTGTTGGACGCGAAGCGGTCGTCGGCGGCGAGCTTCGGGGCGCAGCGCATCGAGAGGCGCTTGTCGCCGCCCTCTTTGACCGAGGTCTGGATGGCCACCTCGGTGTCGCCCGGGGCCAGCGTGACGTCTTTTCCTTCGGCTAAGACGGAGTCCACGAAGAGCTCGCAGCGGGCGTCCATGGCGGCCGTGGCCTTGACCGTGGCCCGGGCGACGAAGGGGACGCGGGGCTTGAGCGCGTCGGGGGTCTCGAGGCTGGTCACCATCAGCTCGGCGGGGCGTGGGACGCCGGTGAGGTCCAGGTGGTGGACGCGGATGCCGAAGCGGCTGGCGGTGTCGCGCTCGTCGGCCAGGGAGCCGCGGGTCTCGAGCCCGTCGGTGACGAGCACGATTCGGGCGAGGCGGCCCTCGGGGAAGAGGGTCTCGGCGAGGCGGAGACCGGCCTGGACGTTGGAGGTGTGGCCCTCGGTGCCGGGCGGCCGGGGGATCGGCGGCAGGGTGTCGGCGGCGGTCTCGGGCGCGGCTGGGGCGGCCTCGGGCGCGCCGGGGGCTGGGGGCGTCGCCGCCGCCGCCGAGGCCAGCGGGACCTCGCGGGCGGTCTCGGCGAAGGTGACGAGCCGCACCTCGTTTTGGCCGCGCCGTCGCCAGGCCTCCTCGACGCGCTGGCGCGCCTGCTCGAGCGCGGCGTCGGGGACGGACTCGCTGGTGTCGACCACAAAGACGGTGGCGGTGGTGACCGGCTCGCGGCGGACCTCCTCGACGCCGACCAGGGCGCTGACGATGGCGAGGACGAAGCCCGCCCGCAGCAGAAACGACAGGGCCTGCTGGGCCCGCGGCAGGTCGGACAGCGAGTGGGCGCGCAGGATGAGGAGCGCCGGGATGGCCAGCAGCGCCCAGAGGTAGCGGGGCTCGGACAGGGCGAGGTCCATCGCCCCGAGCTGCTCGGCGAGGGCGGGGCCGAAGCGCTGGATGGCAAACACGCCCGAGATCCCTAGGGCGATAGCGGCAAGATAGTGGGCGGCGACGGTGGCGGTGCGGCGCTTCACAGGGTGAGGCTCCGGTGCCAGGTGAGCCACTCGACCACCGAGATGCCTAACGCGATGAGCAGGAGCGCGCGCCAGACCGTGCCAGGCCAGGGCGGGGCGGCCGGTGTCCAGGGTGGCGGCGGGGTCCAGGCGGCGTACTCACCGCGCGGGTCGATCTCGCTCTCGTCAGGATCCATCAGGTTGATCGCGACCAAAAGCGGCGCCTTGGCGGCGGGCGTGCTCAGCTCGTAGATGCCGATGCGGTCAGCGCGCAGCGTGATGCGGTCGGCCAGCCGGCGGGCCTCGATGGTGCCGCCCTCGGGCGGGCCGACCACGGTGATGGGGCCTTCGGGCAGCGTCGCCGGCAACGAGAGCGGCTGGCCGGCGCGGTGGGTCGGGATGAGGCCGTCGGGCTGCGGCAAAAACCAGTTCAGCGCGTTCACGACCAGCAGCGGGAAGGCGTAGTTGACCGGCAGCAGGCTCTGGTTGAGGTCGAAGGGGAGGACGACGAAGGTGCGTTGGGTGTCGGGCTCGACGCGGGTGAAGAAGAGCGGGCTGCCGTCGGCGGCGCTGGCGACGATGCGGTCGGTCTTGTGGCGCTCGTAGCGGATGGCGCTGGCGATGCCGAGGTCGGCCAGCACCAGGCCGCGGGCCAGGGGGTGGTCTCTGTCGACCCGGGCGACGGTGGGCTCGGGGGTGGCGCCGGTGATGCGGAAGGTGTCGCTGGGGGCGGGATCGATGAGGAAGTAGCGGCCCGGTTTGGAGATGTCGACGTCGGCGCGGTCGACGATGGTGACGTCGTAGCCCTCGGGGCCGCGGTAGTCGGCGGGGGAGACGACCTCGAAGTCGACGTTTTCGCGGACGAGCAGGGTGGCTTGGACGAAGAGGTTGCCGGCGCCGACGAGCTGGACGCGCAGGCGGCGGCGTTCGGGGACCAGGGCGAAGGCGGTGTCGTCGCGGGGGAAGGGGTCGGCGGTGTCCTCGGCGGGGTCGATGGCGACGCGGGCGGCGAGGCGGCTGCCTTCGAACTTGAGGTCGCTCATGACGTCGCGGACCACGCCATGGGCTGGCAGGGCGAGGGCGACGGAGGCCACGATGCGGTGGTCGGAGATGAAGTCGGCGGGCGCGCGGCCGGACTCGTTGGCGTAGAGGTAGAGCGTGGCCTTCAGCGGCCGGTCGGCGGTGCTTTTGACGGCGTAGAAGAGCGAGTAGCTGAGGCTGTCGTCGAGGTAGGGGCGGACGTTGAGGGCCTCGATCCCTACGTTGGCGCCTGGCTCTCCGACGGTCTCGACGGCCAGGGGGAAGGCGGCGGGGCGCGCGGGCGGCGGGGCGAAGGCGGTGTCGCTGAAGAGGACGGCCTCGGGGTTGGGGCGGCCGCGCAAGATGTCGGCGGCGAGGGCGAGGGCGTGGGGGAGGTCGGTGGCGGCGTCGCGGGGGCCCTGGGCGAGCCAGGCGTTGACGGCGGCGTGGGCGGCCTTGTGGTCGGTGGTCCAGAGCGTCAGCGGGCGGAGATCGGTGTCGATGGCGGCGAGCATGAGGCGGTGGGCGGGGTTGTCGCCGAGCTGGTCGATGAGGGCGTGGGCGCGGGCGGCGGCGCGCTCGATGCGGGTGCGGCCGCGCTCGAAGGTGGCCATGGACGCCGAGCTGTCCAGCAGCAAGAGCGTGTGGCGCTCCGGCGGGGGCGCGGGGGGCTCAAATCCGCAGCCGGTACCTGAGGAAAAGCGGGGG
>CAZNZH010000322.1:0-6577 GCA_964577445.1 uncultured Myxococcales bacterium | reverse complement strand
CGTCGCGGGCTCGGCGGCGTGCTGGCTGCCGCGGCGCTGCTGACCGCTGGTCTCGCGGCCGGCCCAGCGGTGGCGACGGAGGCGGCGGAGGCGTCAAAGAGTGAGGCGTCATCTGACGAATCACAGCCCGAGATCCGGCCGCGGCATCGCTTCGTGTTCGGCTCTTACGGGCGGATCGTTGGGGCGTCGGACCTGGACGGGCGCCTCGGCCGCAGCAGCGACATCGTCGCGTTCGGCCCGCGCATCGACGAGGAGACCTACGCCGAGCTCGAGCTGCGGCGCGAGGACAGGCTCGCCGCGGGCGTCCACTCCAGCGTGGTCGCGACCTTGGCGATCTCGGGGCCGCTCTTTCACCTCGACGGCGACTTCGCCGAGCAGCTCGCCATCCGTAACCTCTACGCCGAGGTCGACGGCGCGATGCTCAAGGGGCTGACGCTGTGGGCCGGCTCGCGGATGGTGCGCGGCGACGACGTCTATCTATTGGATTGGTGGCCGCTGGATAACCTGAACATCATCGGCGGCGGCGCGGGCTATCGCTATCAGAAGCTGCTGTCGTTGCGGCTGCACGTCGGCATCGGGCGCCCCAAAGACCCGTTTTACCTGCAAACCCGCGATGTTGTGGCCCGCCAAGGCTTCGAGCCGGCCAACGTGGCCGTCCTCGACCGCCCGCGCGTCGTGACCGCGGCGCGCGCCGCGGTCCCCCCGATAAACCGCGACGACTTCGGCCTGAAGTTCGTGCTCTACGGCGAGGCGCACACGCTGCCGGCGGGCGAGCGAAAGCTGGAGAGCGGTGAGACCGAGGCGCTGCCACGAGACCGCGGCTTCCTGGTCGGCGCCCAGGTCGGGCTGTGGCACAACCGGCCAGCCGCAGAGGGCCCGACCGGCCCCCACACCGAGCGCAGCTTCGTGAACCTCTTCGCCCGCTACGCCACTGGGCTCGCCGCCTACGACACCTTCGCGTCGCCGGTGCGAAGCGGCAGCGCGCTGAGCTCAGGCAACGCCAGCGAGGCCCTGGTCGCCCTGAGCGGCAACTACGAGCGAGCGTTTTTCGGACTGCAAGTCGGCGCCTACTATCGCTGGTTTCGCGACGACGAGCGGACGGCCTTCGCGGGAGGCGCCATCCAGGAGGGGGCCATCAACATCCGCCCGCAGGTCTTCTTCAACGACTACGCCGGCGTCAGCGTCGACGCGTCCTACCAAGCCCTGGCCCTGGCGAGGCTCGACGAGACCACCGGCGACCCGGTGCGAGGCAGCATCGCCAAGATCGGCATCATCCCCTTCGTAAGCCTCGGCGGCCGCGGCAGCTACGCCCGCCCCCGCCTGCGCATCATCTACTCCGCCAGCTTCCGCGACGAGGGCGCCCGCGGCCTCTACCCCCTCGAGGACGCCCGCGCCCGCCAACGCACCGAGCACTTCCTCGGCATCGGCGCCGAGTGGTGGTTCGACAGCTCGAGCTACGCCCAGTAGTGCCTGCGGGCCTGTTCACACCTCGCGAATCGCGCGAGATGACGACGCGCGGAGCCGGCGGCGACAAGCCAAAGAGCGCTCTCGGTTGAAGGTGCCCACAGCCGGCGCTATAACCATTGCATGTCGGTACAAGAACACGAGTGCATGCCGGTACAACAACACGAGCGTCCCCGCGGCGCCGCCTACGACCGGCTCGCCGAGACCATGGACGCCGTAAGCGCCGAGGCCGCCGCGAACGGCCTGACAGACGCCGACCTCGAAGCCCTCCTCGCCGATGCGGACTGACAGGGCCAGCGTCGTCGTCGACACGAGCTTCCTCGTCGCGACCCCGGCCGCGTTCTTGGAAGGGCTCGGCGCGTAACGAAGTCGGGGCGCAGCGGGTGGACCTGGGGGCGGCGATGGCTGATAACCAGGCCATGGCAACGCATCAGACACCTTCAGAATTAGCGCGGTCGATCCTGGGCCCAGCGGGGCTCTTGCTTGGACTGGTCCTCGCCGCCTGCACCCCGCCCGAGATCTCGGCGGTGCAGCATGTGGAGATCTCGACCGAGGTCGAGGACTGGCGCGATGAGGTGATTTACCAGCTCCTGACTGATCGTTTTGCCAATGGCGAGACGGGCAATGACGTGCGGACCTCGCCCGGCGACCTGGCGCGCTATCAGGGGGGCGACTACGCGGGGGTCGTCGACAAGCTTGACTACCTGGTGGCGCTGGGTGTGACCGCGATTTGGATTAGCCCCATCGTGCTGAACGTGGACACGGACGCGGGGGTCGATGGCTACCATGGGTATTGGCAGGTCGATCTCGAGCGGCTGAACCCGCATTTTGGAGACCTCGCCTCGCTGCGGCGGATGGTCGACGCGTGCCATGGGCGCGGCATCAAGGTCATCGTCGACATCGTGACGAACCATCTGGGGCAGGTCTTTTACTACGACATCAACCTGAACGGGCGGCCCGACGAGAACGTGTACGGGTCGGGCACCAAGAGCCCGCTGGGGCGCGTGACCGAGTATGACCCGGACTACGACTCGCGCGGGATTCAGTCGTTTACGTCCCTGGGTGAGGCCGGGCCGGCGCCCATCAAGTTCTTCGATATGCCGGCGATCTTCCGCGTGCCGCCTGGGCCGGCGATCTTTCGTAACCCCGGCGCGTACAACCGGCGCGGGCGCGTGACCGACTTCAGCGACGTCGAGCAGGTCGTGCTGGGCGACTTCCCCGGCGGGCTGAAAGACATCAACACCCAGAACGCGCAGGTCCGGAGCGAGCTCATCCGCGTCTTCAGCGACTGGGTGCTCAAGACCAACGTCGACGCGTACCGCATCGACACCATCAAACACGTCGAGTACGGGTTCTGGGAGACCTTCGCCCCGGCGCTGCGAAAGCGGCTGGCGGCGGCGGGCAAGGACAAGTTCCTGATGTTCGGCGAGGCCTTCGACGGCGACGACGCGCTGGTCGGGAGCTACACGATGCCGGGGCGTCTCGACTCGGTCTTCTACTTCCCGCAGAAGTTTCAGGTCTTCGGCGACGTGTTCATGAAGGGCGGGCCGACGCGGAAGATCGAAGAGCTATACAACCAGCGGGCGGCGCACTACGGCACCGCGCCCCAAGAGGGCGGCATCGGCGTCGCGCCCCACGACACGCTCGTCAACTTCATCGACAACCACGACCTGCCCCGCTACCTCTTTCAGGCCAAAGACGTCCGCGCCCTGCGCGCCTCGCTGGCGTACCTGCTGACCGAGGACGGCATCCCGTGCATCTACTACGGCACCGAGCAGGACTTCAGCGGCGGCAACGACCCCGCGAACCGTGAGGTGCTCTGGGAGACCGGGATGCCCACGGACGGCGAGACCTTCCAGTGGATTTCCCGCCTCACCAGCATCCGCCAGACCTACCGGGCGCTCCGCCGCGGCAGCTTCAACCTGCGCTGGGTCACCGACCGCACCGGCGACGAGCAAGACGCCGGCATCGTCGCCTTCGAGCGAAAAACCCCCGAAGGCGACTACGCGCTAGTGGTCATCAACGCCCAGGGCAACCACCCGAGCGAGACCAGCGCCCGCACCCTCGGCGGCGAGGACATGCCAGTCACCGCCCCCGCCGGCACCGTCCTGGTCGACGCCCTCACCGGCGACCGCCACACGGTGACCGCGGCAGGCCAACTCAACGTCACGGTGGCCCCCTTCGGCGCCGCCATCCTGGTGCGCGAGGCGGAGTTCAAGGCGCTGCCGTAGAACGGCACGGCGCTCGCCAGTCCGATCCACCATCCTACCCGGAACCCGTTCGGTGAAGCCGCGAGACTACTACGAAGCTGCATGGCAACGGTTTGAGGAGGCGCAGCACCTAGCGAAGACTGGCCGGTTCGGCCTGGCCCTCACCCTCTCGGGCGTGGCCGCCGAGTGCATGCTTCGCGCGTTCATCCCGCCCGAACGTCCATTCGACGCGCGCCACGACCTAGTGCTGCTACTACGCGACAGCACGATTGACGCAGGTGCAGGTGAAAAAGCCCGCCGCGAACTCGGCGCCGCGCTCCAGGTTCTCAGATCGATCTGGCGAAACAGCTACCGGTACAGGACCGACGCACGGCAGAATACCTTGGTGAAGCGGCTGCCGGCGTATCGCAGGCTTCGCGGTGATGGGCGCCCGCTGGTGCAATCCGCTGCGGACGCCATTGCCGCGGCGGCCGTCGTCATCAGGAAGGGAGAAAGCGCATGGCAACGCGAACACGAGTGACCGTCGCGGACATCGAGGCGGTGTTGAGGCGAGCATACCCGGACCTCGTCGCGCGCCTGGACGCCGACGCCGGCGGCAAGATATTCGGCGTGGTCGTGTCCGAGCAGTTTGCGGGTGTCCCCTACATCGATCGCCAGGACGCGCTGTGGCAGGTCCTCCGCGCGGGCCTCGCCCCTGAGTCGCTCCAAGCGGTGCGAATCCTTCTCGCCAGCACCCCCGATGAGGAAGAAGTGCTGGACGAAGCAGGCGTGCGCGCCGGCTGATGCTCTTGTGTTGAGCTCGCTGCTGAGGGCCTCGCCCCCCTATGCCCGACGGGCGCCTCGGCCGACCAGCCCAAGTCCCTCGGGCCGACTGAAGAACCGTTGCCGCAGGCCGCTTCCCCCCGTGCCGCGCTGGACCTCGGCCGGGCAAAGTCTGATAAGTGTAGCCTCGTTAGGACGGCTGATATCGAGGGGTTCCCGTGGCCGGATTTGCCAGATTCTCAGGCGCGGGCGGGGTGTTTTCGGCGTGGGCTGCTCGCTCGACCAGGCGCCTCGGGCTCGCCGCCGCGCTCGCCCTCGCGGCCGGCCTCGCCCCCACCACCACCGCCCACGCGGCCGTCGAGCGATCCTTCGGCCGCCTCGTCACCGGCAACGGCCACGCCGCCGTCAGCTTCAACCGCGACACGGCGCGCGTCGACACCTTCCTCGAGCACGCCTACCGCTTCCACGCGCCCCGCGACGCCCCGGAAAACCTGTGCTTTTCCGCCGACGAGTCCCGCGACCTCGCCTACGACACCTACTTCGGCGTCCGCGTCGGCTCAGCCGGCACCTGGCTCGCCGACCTCCCGGTCGACGAGGCCGCCTACGAGCCCGGCACCAACATCATCCGCGTCGTCCAGCACCTCGGCTCGCTCCGCGCCGAGACCCGCTACGCCATGCCCTTCGGCATCGAGTCCCCCGTCCTACTCATGGGCCTGACCGTCCAAAACGACGGCCCCGCCGCCGTCGACGTCACCCCCTACGCGCTCTTCAACTTCCGCCTCGGCCTCGCCCACGGCGGCCGCGAGCCCTCCGCCGACGGCGAAGAGACCTCCTACGACCCCACCCGCACGACGCTTTACGAGTACGGCCCCAGCCAGGGCACCATCGCCTACACCGCGCTCTCGCCGCTGGCCCACGCCACCGTCTCCACAGGCGCCGCCGGCGGATTCGCGGCCTTGAAAGCCGGCGCCGACCTCGACGACCTCCGCGCCACCCCCGGCCCCACCACCGACGTCGCCCCGACCTTCCAAGGCGCCACGACCACCCTGCAACCCGGCGCCGAGCTGACCTTTCACGTCGCCGTCACCTGGGCCCTGGACGAAGACGCCGGCCCCGACGTCGACGCCCTCCGCACCTGGCTCGCCGCCGCCGACCCCTTCGAGAAAACCCGCGCCGAGTGGACCGCCTGGCACGCCCAGGGCATCGCCAACCCCGCCACCGCCCTCGGCCTCGACCCCGCCCTCACCGCCCAATCCCTCGTCATCCTCCGCATGGGCCAGGTCCGCGAACCCGGCCCCGGCTTCGGCCAGATCCTCGCCAGCCTCCCCCCCGGCCTCGGCAACGTCGACGCCCAATGGAACATCGCCTGGGTCCGCGACATGGCCTACGCCGTCGCCGGCCTCATCGCCGCCGGCCACCACGCCGAAGCCCGCGCCGCCCTCGCCTTCCAGCTCACCGCGCCGCCCGGCCGCCACACCCTCGAGGTCGGCCGCCCCTACCGCATCTCGATTACCCGCTACTTCGGAGACGGCGCCGAGGAGAGCGACTGTAACGCCGACGGCCCCAACATCGAGTTCGACGGCTTCGGCCTCTTCCTCTGGACCCTCGGCCTCTACGTCGACGCCACCGACGACCAGACCCTGCTCACCGACCACTACGCCACCATCCGCGACGAGATAGCCGACGTCCTGGTCTCCCTGGTCGACCCCTCCGGCGTCACCGCCGCCGACTCCTCCATCTGGGAGGTCCATTACAACGGCAAGCAGCGCCGCTTCACCTACACGTCGCTCGCCGCCGTCCGAGGCTTGTGCGACGCCGCCGCACTCGCCACCCGCCTCGGAAAAACCGACGACGCCAAGCGTTACTCCGACACCGCCCGCGGTATCGCCGGCGCCCTGGTCACCAAGCACACCGACCCCCACCAGGTCCTCGTCCAGAGCGCTGAAGACCTCCAAACCGGCAGCGGCTACCTGGACGCCGCCACGGTCGAGGCCATCGGCTGGGGCATCATCGAGCCCACGGGCGCCATCGCCACCGCCACCCTGGCCGCACTCCTCGAAAACCTCACCGTCGCCACCGGCTACGGCCTCATGCGCAACGACGACGGCGGCGACTACGACTCCCAAGAGTGGGTCTTCGTC
>CAZNZH010000321.1:0-6585 GCA_964577445.1 uncultured Myxococcales bacterium | reverse complement strand
CTGGCGCCTATCCGCCCCACAAAAAATGTGTAGTCTGGGCGTCTGACGCCTGTATCAGTCCAGCGCGAGCAGGGCGTCTTCGTAGGCTTCGAGGCTGTCCCACACCGGCAGCGCGGCGGCGGCTTGTTCGACGCTGCCTTGGGTGATCTCGGCTGGGATGGGTCTGGCGGCGGCCGTGCTGACAATTTGGCGGGCGAGGCGGACGAAGGCGGCGTCGACGCTGACTCCGGGCATGTCGAGGGCGGCGGCGACGTCGCTGGTCGCGCCGTCCAGGCGCAGGGCGCGGACCGAGGCGGGGGCGTGTTTGGCGCGCCACCTGATCAGGAGGTCCATGACCACGACCTCGCCTAGGGGGCTCGCGACGCGGGCGACCGAGACGGCCTCGACCCTCGCCAGGTCGATGCTGGCGCCGCGCGCGAGCTCGAGGCGGGTGGCCTGGACCTTGTTGAGGCTTGAGCGTTTGACCTTGAGCCCGCGCTGCCGCCGCGGCGCTGGGCCGGCGGAGGGGGGCCAGGGGGTGGGCGCCGCCGTGGCCCCGGGGTTGAACGCGGGCATCTGGCCGGTGGCCTCGAAGCGCATGGGGTCGTCAGGGTCCAGGGCCGCGTCCAGATAGTCCTGGGCTGGGTTCTCAACGGCGTGGAGCCACGCTTGGTCCGCTGCGTGGACGGGCGCCGCGTCGCTGAGGGGCGCGGCCGGGGCCGCTGCGGGCGCGGCGGGGGTGGGCCTCGGCGGCGGGCCGAGGCCCGAGAGGTCGCCGAGCATCAAGCCCTCCGGCGGCGTCCCGCTGGCCGGCGACAGCGAGACCAGCAGCGCCTGAGCGCGCTCGCGCAAGGCCCCCGCGTCGTCGTCGGTGGCCAAGCCCGTCAGGAGATCTCGAGCCCGCGACGGCAGCGGCGCGAGCGCGGCCTGGGCCAAACGCCACCGAATGGCCGGCGACCCCTGGTGCCCGATCACGTGCCGCATCGCACGCCACGTCTCGACCGCCTGAGAGACCTCGCCACGCCCCAACTGGTCCTGCACGACGCGCGACCCGAAGCGCTCGGCGTCGGGGCGGGCCCCCTTCTGCGACATCACCTCCCACGCCAGCGCGGCCACATCGGGGCTGCGCGGGTCCCGCCGGTCGGCGAGCAGCAGGGCGCGCTCGGCGGCCGCCAGGTCGCCCATTTCTGAGGCGGCGACTGCTTTTTGGAAGGCTCTCCGCGCGCGCGGCGCCAGGTCCAGCTCGACCGCGCCGGCTCCGAGCGCCATGTCCCAGCCCGACCGCGCCACCAGCATCGCCAAGACGGCGCCGACCGCGAATCCGGTGGCGATGCGCAGCGCCCCCGCCCCCGTGGGGATGCCCGCGATGGCCAGCGCGACCTCGAGCGCGAACCAGGCCAGCGGCACCGACCAGCTCGGCAGCGCGCGACCCGCCGCGCCGCCTGGCCCCGGCCACCACCAGCGGACCCGCTTGTGAGGGAAGCGCACGATGAAGGCGCCCAAGAGGCCCGCCACCGCCCCGCCACCGCCGATGAGCGGCGCGCCGCCTTCGGACTCGAGGCTCGCGGTCACCAGCACCGACGCGGCACCCGCCAACAACCAGACCACGGCGCACAGCACCGCCCCCCAGGCCTCCTCGAGGAACACCGTCAGCGCGAAGATGACGAAGAAGGTCGCGAAGAACCCGATCCAGCCGGGCTGCACGAACGCGTGGGTGAGGAGCGCCAGCGGCTGCGGATTGGACGCCACGAAGCCCAGGTGACGGAGGGGTTGCGCCACCTCGGTGGCGTGGACGCGCTGGACCAGCCAGTCGGCGGTGTGGCGCAGCGTGGCGGCGTCGTCGCCGGGGTCGGCGGGCACCTCGCCGGGCGCCGCGGACTGGCGGGCCGCGATCAGCTCAGGCGGCGGCGGCGACGCGAGCGCCCCCAAGCCGCGCGGCAGCGGGACCTCCGGGTGATCGCGCAGGAACTCGTGCAGCTCCGCCCGCTCCCCGGCCAGCCGCGCGTCCCACCGCTCCATCCGCCCCTGGGCCACGGCGGTCAGCGCGACCGCCGCCGCGAGCACGGCGACGCCGACCCGCGGCACGCGGTGAGTGAAGGCGTCATCGGGTGCGAGTGGCAGCATCGGCGCGGGGGCGGTCCCGAGGCAGGGCGTCAGTCCCGCGCCCGAAGGGCCAGCGGACTACTGCGGGTATGGATCCAGGCGCTCAGGGGCCAGCTCATGGCGATGGATCCATCCCCAGACGAAGCCCCCGGTGCCGTAGATGAGGATGACCGCGAAGAGGTACTCTGGCCAAATACGAAAGATCCCGCAGATGTATCCCATGGCGACGTTCAGGAGCTGAAACCCATTGGCCAGCGGCGATTGGCGCGGCGCGATTTTCGGGATGGGGAGGTTCGAGACCATCAGGGCACCCAGCCCCGCCATCGCCACGGGCGCCCACGCCAGCAGGTCCCAGCGCTGGTACTCGACGCCGAGCACGAAGGCCACGGCCACCAGGCCGCCGGCGAAGGTGGTCGGCATCCCGTAGAAGACCTTCGTGCCGCCGGACTCCTCGGTGAGGACGTTGAATTTGGCCAGGCGGATACAGGCGCAGAGCACATAGGTGGCGACCAGGGCGCGCATGACCCAGCCCATGGCCGTGCCCTGCCACATGGGGAAGTGGCCCTCCGCGTTGCGGAACATCGTCATGAAGACGAGGCTGCCGGGCGCGATGCCGAAGGTGACGAAATCGCTGAAGCTGTCGAGCTGAACGCCGATGGCGCTGGTCGCGCGCAGCAGCCGCGCGGCGGTGCCGTCGAGCTTGTCGATGAGCACGCAGAGCACGATGAGCCACGCCGACTCGAGGTAGTCGCCCTCCATCGCGCGGAACGTGGCTGTGAGGCCCAGCAAGAGGCCGATGCACGTGATCGCGTTGGGGACGACGTAGCGCCACCGGGGGGTGCGGCGCGGGGGCTCGGTTCCACGGTCGCTCATGGCGCTGACCGTAGGCGAAGACCGAGCGGCCGGCAAGGGGGCCGGCCGCCCGGCCGCAGGGATTTCGTCTGTGTTCGTGGCGCGGCGGTCGAAAAGAGGGGGAGTCCTTTGTGGCCAACTCCCAGGCCATGCTACTTCAAGTACTTCCGAGGTGAGCTGCGGGGTGGATGATGAGGACGGTCGGCTGGTGGGGCGTAGGCGGTGTGTTGGTGCTGTGGGCCGCGGCGGCAGGCTGTAGCGGCGCGGCGGGCGGCATCGAGGAGCTCGGCGGCGGCGGCGACGCCGACGCGGAGGTGATCGCCGACATCCCGGCCTCTGAGACGACGGGGCTGGGCGACGCCGACGTGTCCGACTCGACTGTGGTCCTCGACGCCGTCGACGCCAGCGCCGACAGCGACGCGCCGCCGGGCAAGGGCGAACCCGGCTCGCCGTGCAACACCAACGGCGACTGCTTCAGCGGCTGGTGTGTCGAGGGCCTCGAGGGGTACATCTGCACCGACCTCTGCACCCAGACCTGCCCCGCCGGATTCGACTGCAAGGGCGTGCAGAACCTGAGCGACGTCGTCTTTTTGTGCCTGCCGCGCCTGAAAAAGCTGTGCACGCCCTGCACCCAGGACATCCAGTGCGGCGGGGGGGCGTGTCTGACCCTCGACGGCGTCCAGAGCTGCGCGTTTCGCTGCGAGAGCCAGGGCGAGTGCCCCGTCGGTTGGACCTGCGCGGTCGACGCGGTCGGGGCCGCGAGCGGGACCTACTGCCAGCCGGAGACGGGGAGCTGCTCGTGCAACGCCGAGGTG
Organism: uncultured Myxococcales bacterium; assembly: GCA_964577445.1. Lineage (GTDB taxonomy): Bacteria > Myxococcota_A > UBA9042 > PHBI01 > JACKFB01 > JACKFB01. The sequence continues at coordinate 2,836 of CAZNZH010000321.1, read as the reverse complement.
GCCGGCGGCCAGCGGACCTGCACCCGGGAAAACGAAGCGGGGCTGTGCTTCGGCGTGGAGACCTGCGACCAGGCGAGCGGCTGGAGCGGCTGCTCCGCGATCGAACCATCGCCCGAGATCTGCGATGGTTTAGATAATGATTGCAATGGGTTAGCGGACGACGGGCTCGAGGAGGGGGCCGCCTGCACCCACAGCAACGAGTGGGGCGAATGCCCCGGGAGCCTGCGCTGTGTGGGGGTGCAGGGGTGGGTCTGCAACGCGCGCGAGCCGCAGGCCGAGGTGTGCAACCAGCTCGACGACAACTGCGATGGTGAGGTGGACGAGACCTTCAAAGACGCCGACGGCAACTGGACGCTGGACGCCCACTGCGGCACCTGCGGCAACGCGTGCGCCGACAAGTTCCCGAACGCGACGGGCGCGTGCGGCGGGCCCGCGGGGACGCCCTACTGCATCATCGACGCGTGCGACGCCGGCTTGGTGAAGGTCAGCGATTTCCTGTGCACGCCGCCCGTCGACGCGAGCTGCTTGCCGTGCGCGACGGACGCGGACTGCTTTCAGGGGAGCTGCACGGAGCTCGACGGGCAGAGCGTGTGCGTGAGCGCCTGCGCTGACGGCGCCTGCGCCGATGGCTTCGATTGCGAGGCCGTCAGCGACGGCGGACCCACGCGCTGCGTGCCGACCTCGGGCTCGTGCACGTGCAACGCCGTGACCGACGGCGCGAAGCGGACCTGCGTGACGTCGAACCTCTTCGGGAGCTGCTTTGGGGTCGAGACCTGCGACGCCGCGAGCGGGTGGTCGGGGTGCACGGCGGCGGAGGCGGCGGCCGAGATCTGTGATGGCGTCGACAACGACTGTAACGGCCTCATCGACGACGGCGTGGTCAGCGGCGTGCCCTGCGTCAACGAGGTCGCCGGGATCGGGAGCTGCGACGGGACCCTGGTCTGTCTGGGGAGCCAGGGCGAGGTGTGCCAGGGCCCGAAGCCCGAGGCCGAGGTCTGCGATTTCAAGGACAACAACTGCGACGGGGCGGTGGACGAGGCGTTCACGGCCGGGGGCGTCTACAACACGTTCGAGCACTGCGGGACCTGCAACCTGTCGTGCGCCATCGGTTTCCCGAACGCGGAGTCCACGACCTGCCAGGTGGCGGGCGGCCAGGCGCAGTGCGTGGTGCTGGCGTGTAAGCCCGGCTACGTGAAGCAGAACGCGTTTCAGTGCATCCCCAACGCGGTCAACACGTGTCAGGCCTGCGCGACCGACGAGAACTGCCTGGGCGAAGGCGCGGGGTGCACGGCCATCGGCGAGGGCACCTTCTGCACGCCAGCGTGTGTGGACGCGGCGGATTGCGAGGCGGGCTTTGTGTGCCAGGAGGTCGGCAAGGCCAGCAAGCAGTGCGTCCCGGCGAGCGGGAGCTGCACCTGCGACGGGACGAACACCGACCTGTCGCGGGCGTGCGCCGAGATCTACACGCCGCCGAATCCGGCGCTGCCGGCCTACACCTGCAAGGGGACGCAGCAGTGCACGAGCGAGGGGTGGGGTAGCTGCGACGTGCCGAGCGAGCTGTGCGACGGCCTGGACAACAACTGCGACGGGAACATCGATGAGCCATTTAAGGACGCGAACGGGGCCTACACGTCGGTGCAGCACTGCGGCGGCTGCAACATCTCGTGTCTGGCGCTGGCGGTGCCGAACGCGGAGCCGAGCTGCTCGACCAGCGGGGCCGTGCCGATGTGCAGCTTCACCTGCACGGGCGGCTACGAGGACGTCGACGGGCTGACCGACAACGGCTGCGAGTGCCTGCCCGTGGCCGGCGACGACCTGGCGGGCGACGGCATCGACTCCAACTGCGACGGCATCGACGGCGACCTCTACGGCGCCATCTTCGTGGCGAAAAACGGCGACAACAACGCGCCGGGCTCGCGCGAGGAGCCGATGCTGACGATCTCGGCGGCGCTGCAGCGCGCGTTCACGACCGGCAAGCGGGACGTGTACGTGGCGACGGGCGTGTACTCCGAAAACGTCGTCCTCATCGAAGGGATCGGGCTCTTTGGGGGGTACTCGTCGGACTTCTTCCGGCGAAACACCGTGACCTTCGAGACCGCCATCATCGGGCAGGACCCGACCGCCGCGACGCCTGGAGCGGTGACCGCGGTGGGGTTGGGCGGCGCGGCGGCGGCGGAGGCGACCATCCTCGACGGGTTCACGGTCTTCGGCGCGAACGCGGCGAACGTCGCGGGAGCCAACAGCTACGCGGTGTATCTGCGAAACGTGGGCGCTGCGGTCGAGGTCCGCAAAAACCGCATCCTCGGTGGGGCCGGCGGCAACGGGATCGCGGGAGCGCCGGGCGTGGACGGGTTCGACGGGCCAGCGGGCGTGGCGGGGTTGGGCGTGAAGGACGTCAACCGGTTCGGATCGGGCGGCGTGCGGATCTGCTCGGACGCCGCGGACTCGCTGGCCGGCGGCACGGGCGGGGCGCGGATGTGCGCGGACGGGGCGGCGACGAGCGGCGGCAAGGGCGGCGCGGGGCTGTGCCCGGTGTACGGCAGCGCCCCGGTGGCGGCCGAGAAGGGGTCCCCGGGGGCGGGCGCGGCGGCGGGGACGGGCGGATCAGCGGGCTGGGACAGCATCTTCGACACCACGATCTCGTGCGGCAGTTGCGGGACGCCACCGGACAACAACTCGTACTCCGCGAGCTTCGGGGCCTCGGGTGGCAGCGGTGCCGACGGCGCGGCGGGCGCGGGGTGCGGCGGCGCGGGCGGGGTGGTCGTCGGCGGGCACTGGGTCGGCGGGCCCGGCGGGGCTGGCGGCGGGTCGACGCATGGAAGCGGCGGAGGTGGCG
>CAZNZH010000320.1:0-6600 GCA_964577445.1 uncultured Myxococcales bacterium | reverse complement strand
ACGCCCGGTGATCTCGCCTTGACCCTCGCGGCACCGGCGTACTATGAAGCGCGCCGCTCGGTCCCCGTAGCTCAGATGGATAGAGCGACCGCCTCCTAAGCGGTAGGCCACAGGTTCGAATCCTGTCGGGGACGCCACCAAACGAGTCCCGCCGCGCGGTCGGCGGTGGTACGGGTCCTCGCGAGGGCCACCCCCAATCCAACAGCTCGCAGCGAACCCACAGCAGGCGCGGAGGCGTGATGAACCGCTCAGAACTGGTCGAGACCGTCGCAAAACACAGAGGCGTGCCGAGGAAGGTGGCGGACGTGGCCGTCACGACGATCTTCGACGCGATCTTCGACGCCATTCAGGGCGGTGAGCGCGTGGAGATCCGTGGGTTCGGGAGCTTCACGACCCGCGACTACGGCTCGTACACCGGGCGCAACCCTCGGACGGGCGCGTCGGTCGACGTGGCGCCCAAGCGCCTGCCCTTCTTCAAGGTGGGCAAAGACCTGAAGAACCGCGTCGACGGCTGACCCTGTGAGCGCGCGACGTCGCGTGCGGGCTGATCTTGCGAGCGCGGTTGTCGACCGCGCGGCGAGGTTGGTACAACCCCAGGACGACTGGACGTCTTGCGCTCTGGCGGGGCGCGCGTGTCGACGAGGTGAGCCCCATGAAGTGTTCATCGTGCAGCCGGCAAATCGCTGACGGTTCTGCGTTCTGCCCCTACTGCGGCGGACGGCCGGGCGCGGGGGCGGCGGGCGCCGAGGCCACCGCGGCGTTCGATGCGCGCGATCTGGCGAGGCTGCTGGATGCGCAGCACGACGATGACCCGACGGTGTCGATGAGCGCCGACGAGCTGGGGCTGGCTGACGCGCTGGCGGCCCACGCGGCCGAGCAGGCGAAGGCTCGCGCGCCCGCCGCGGCTGCCCCGCCGGACGATGACTTCGACGACTCGGAGGCGACGGTGGCCATGGTGCTGCCGCCCGGTTTCGCCGACGCGCTCGACCAGGCCGCGGCGGCGGCGGACGCGTCCCCGAAGACGATCCTCGGGCGGCCGGGCGTGGTGGGCCCCCCGGCGCCGGAGCCGACGCGACCCGCGCAACCCGATCGCTCGCCGGACATCGATCCCTTCGGCCAGACATTGCAGTCACCTGCCATCACCGACGAGGAGCTGCTGGCGCTGACCCCTGGCGCCGTGGGCCCACACCCGCTCGTGGCGGCCGCTTCAGCGCCCGATGCGGCGCTGGGGGCCGGCGGCCCCGCCACCCAGGCGATTCGACCGCCGAAGAAGGGTGGCGGCAAGGTGGCGATCATCGTCGGCGTGCTGGTGGTGGCGCTCATCGCGACCGCCGCGGTGCTCTGGCTGATGCGTAGCGGCGGCGCGGGCGGGTCGTCCGGCAGCCTGGCCGAGCAGAACCTCCCCAAGGACGCCGACGCCGTGCTGGGCATTAGCTGGGATGCCGTGCGCGGGACTTGGATCTACGAGAAGGCTGGGCCGGCGCTGAAAAAGCGGTTCGAGGCGGAGCCGGCGGGCAAGAGGCTCGCCGATCTCGGGCTGAGCCTCGACGGCATCCGTGGGGTCGCGATCGGGCTGATGTCCACCTCCGATGGGTCGCCCGCGAGCGTGGTCGTGACCAAAGCGACGTTTGACCGGGACAAGGTCCTCGCGGTGCTCCAAGAGCGGCAGGGCGACGACGAGAAGGTGACCATCGGCGGGACGGACTTCTACGGCAAGCCCACGCGGATGATCGTGGGGCTCATCGGCGATGATCTCGTGCTCGGCGGCGCCAAGGAGCTGGTCGAGGCGGCGATGGCCGCGCGCGCAAGCGGCGAGACGGTCGGCAAAAACGAGGGGGTCAACGCGGCGCTGGCGAGCGTCGACGCGTCCGCGCCGATCTGGGGCGCCGCGGTCATCAACGCGCAGGCGCTGAGCATAGCCGAGCGCTCGGGCGGAGCGGTGCTGGTGGATTACGTGAAGGCTGGCGACGCGTTCGGTTTCAGCGTCGACATGAGCGGCGACGTCGTGCTGCGGGCCGGCGCCGTGTTCAGTGACGACGAGCGCGCTGAGAAGGCGCGCGTCGCGGTCGATAACGGTGTGACGCTCCTGAAGATGACGATCCAGCTCGGCGCGAAGGACAAGATCCCGGAGGCCTACCGCGAGGACGTGCCGAAGCTGCTCGACAGCATCACGCTGGCGCGCGACGGCGAGGTGGTGCGCTTGGTGGTCACGGTGCCCAAAGCCCTGGCTGAGCGGGCGCTCAGCGACGGGATGAAGCAGTACGGCGCTGGCGGCTCGATGGCCGACTAGGCGCGCGCCGGCGACGCGTTTTCATTGGTGATTTTCTGGCGCGTCGATCCGCGCGGTCCTAGCCTTGACGGAGGCCGTGGGTCGCGAGACACGCGGGCGTGGCGAGCGGGACACGGTGAGCGCTGCCACAGTGAAGAGGACGGGGATTCCGAGGCTGGCACGACCCTTGCTTTGAAGCGCCGGGTCGGGTGGTCCGGCACGCGGAAGGACACAAGATCGCCGGTGGTCGATGACCACCCGGTGGCTGCGAGGGGAGCTCGGATGGAGACGCTGGCGATGATGGGTGCGGTTGGCGGCGGGGTGGGCGCGGCGCTGTTGATGGTGCGGCTCGGCATGGGCGCTGTGATCGCGCTGATGCCCTCGCGCCGCGGGTAGGTGCTCGCGGGCTCGCGATCTCGTCAGCGCCGGGGCGCTGGAGTCGCGGGGAGCGGGTTGAGGCCGAGAGGTGGCGCGGTTATGGTGCCGCCATGACCGACGTGCCCAGCGCCACGAGCACAGCGGGCGGCTCGCTTGGAGACGTCCGGAATGCGCGCGCACGCAGGTTTCGCCGCCTCATCGATGAGGGGTTCGATCTCCTCGTGGTCGGCGGCGGCATCACCGGGTGTGGGATCGCGCGGGACGCGGCCCTTCGCGGGCTGACGGTCGCGCTGGTGGAGCGCGGGGACTACGCGTCGGGCACGTCGAGCAAGTCGTCGCGGCTGGTGCACGGCGGCATCCGCTACCTCGAGCAGCTCCAGCTCGGGCTGGTGTTCGAGTCCGCGCGGGAGCGGGCAGCACTACAGCGCCTCAACCCGCACCTGGTGTGGCCGCAGTCCTTCGTGATCCCGGGCTTTGAGGGCGATCGGCACGGGCTGGCCGTCATGGGCTTCGGGCTGTGGCTGCACGAAGCGCTGAGCCTCTTTCGTGGCCACGGGCATCACCGGCGCGTCGGGCCGGACGAGGCGGCGCGCAAGGTGCCGGGGTTGCGTCGCGAGGGGCTGCGCGGCGCGCTCCACTACTGGGACTGCCGAACCGACGACGCGCGGCTGACCCTGGCCAACGCCCTGGACGCCGAGCGGCACGGCGCGGTCACGCTCAACTACACACGCTACGACGAGCTCATCATGAGCACCGATGGGGCCGTGGCCGGCGCGCACCTCGCCGACGAGCTGAGCGGGGACGTCCTCGAGCTGCGCTGCCGCCACATCGCCTACGCCGGTGGCGCGTTCACCGACGGGCTGCCGTCTGCCCCCGGTGATGGGCACCTGCTGCGCACCACCCGCGGCACCCACCTGGTGGTCCCCCGGGCGCGGCTCCCGGTCGACGATGTGGTCATCATGGGCGCGGTGGACGGCCGCATGGTGTACGCGATACCGCACGCCGAGGTGACCTACATCGGCACCACCGACACCGACCACGAGCCCACGCCGGGGCCGGTGGTCGCTACGCCACAGGACGTCGAGTACCTGTTGACGGCCACCAACCGCAGCTTCCCGGACGCGTCGCTGGGGCCGGCGGACATCATCACGACCTGGGCGGGGCTGCGGCCGCTCATCCGCGACGGCGCTGCGACGGCCTCGCGCACGAGCAGAGAACACCAGCGATTCGACGATCCTCGCGGGGTGACGACGATCGCCGGCGGCAAGCTGACGACCTTCCGCAGCATGGCCGAGGAGGTCGTCGATGCGGTCGCCGCGCGGCTGCGGACCTTGGGGCGCGAGGCCGGCCCGTGCCGCTCGGCGGCGCTCCCGCTGGACCCGGCGCTTCCGCCGGCCCCTGGCGCGGGCGCGCCGGCCTCGGCGGCCCTCGCCGCGCATCTCTGGCGCAGCCACGGCAGCGGGATGGCGTGGGTGCAGGCCCGCATGGGTGCGGTGCCGGCGGAGGCGCGCCCCATTATCCCAGGTTTCCCCTGGGTTTTTGCGCAGGTGAGCTACGCGGTCGCCTTCGAGCACGCGACACGGCTGGCCGACGTCATGATTCGGCGCCTCGGCATCTTCTACCGCGTGGACGGCCAGGGGATGAAAGCGGCGCCCGAGATCGCAGCCCAGATGGCCGCGCTGCTCGGGCACGACGCCGGCTGGGTAGAGGCCGAGCTCGAGGACTACGAGGCCCAGGTGCGCGCGAACCGGGCGGCGGTCGAGTCCCTCGCGGCCGCGCCTTCGCGCTGACAAGCGCGCCCGGTTCCGGCATGATGCCCTCCCGGCGTGCCCGGGGCGTGCCTGGATGTGCGAGGAGCGGCGGTGATGTGGACGGTGCGGGATGCGGCGATCGCGGTGACCCTCGCAGCGCTCGGCAGCGCGGCGAGCGGGTGCGGCGACCCGTGCGCCGAGCTCGAGCACAAGGTCTGCGAGAAGCTGCATGACACGCGCCGCTGCGAGCTGATGCAGGACATCGACCGCCGCGAGAAGCTCGGCAGCGAAGCGTGCAAGAGCATCCTCAAGTCCCTCGACCGGCGCTGAAGGTCTCAGCCCCAGGGTCGGCGGCCCGCGCGCGGCGGGTTCGCAGGTGACCGGCCGCGGGCTCGTCATCGACTGGGCGCTGACCTTCGTCGCCGTGGCGCTGATGGCCGTCTTGCTGGCGCTCGACGCGAGCCGTGCCCCCGACCCGACGGCGACCGACCTCGCCGCCGCGCGCGAGGTCGAGCTGCCCTTCAAGCTCGTGGACGCGGGGGCTGCGGTCCCGAAGGAGCTGCGCGAGGCGATCGGGCTCGGGGCCGACATCAGTGAGGACGCGGCCCACGCGCTGGCCGAGCTGGAGCTGGCCGTCGAGCGCCAGCCGTCCACCCCGGCGCTCTTGCTGTTGGCCGCAGCGGTGGCGGCGTCGCAGAACGCCGACGAGCTGTGCCTGCGCGCGCTGGACCGCGTCGCCGAGCACGCGCAGGGCCTCGACACGTGGCGTCTCCTGGTGGACAACCTCCACGACCTGGCGCGGGGCCGCCCCGCTCGCGAGCTGGAGCCGGCGCTCTCCGAGCTGCGAAACGCCGGTGCCTCCCGCTGGCTCGTCGAGCGGCTGCGCGCGCGCCACGAGCAGAACGCCGAGCGCGCGGGCCCCCGCGCCGAGGCGGTGGCGCGCGCCGAGTCCAGCGCGGCCGCCTTCGCCGAACGCGCGGTGACCTCCCTCGTCATCGTCGGCACCCTCTTCGTCTTCGGGTGCCTGCTGCTGCTGCTCTGGCCCCTGGCAAGCCGCGCCCTCATCGCCAACGGCCGCGTCGGCCTCGGCGACCTGCCCAGCCCCTTCGTCACGCAGGCGACGCGCCGCGTGGCGGCCATATGGTTCCTCGGATTTCTTACCATCGGCCTCGGCACGGACCTCGCGTTCTCGTCGCCCGATCGCCCGCCCCTCGCCATGGCGCTGAGCTTGGTGCTCCAGACGGTCGTGGCTGGCGGCTTCTCGCTGTCGCTGATCCAGAACTTCGCGCGCCGCCCCCAAGACCCGACGCCCCTGTGGATCCCGCTCCGCCTGGGCGCGCTCCGGCCCGCGGGCGGCATCGTGGGCGTCGGGGTCTGGACCCTCGCCGGCCTCTCCATGGCCGTGGTGGTGGTCAGCGCCGCGTCCATCGTCCAGGCAGGCCTCGGGGGCAGCGCCGAGGAGACCCAGCCGGTCCTTCAGCTCTTCGCCGAGGGCGCGGACGTGCGCGTCCAGCTCCTCATCGCGGTCGCCGCGGTGTTGATCGGCCCGATCTTCGAGGAGATCTTCTTTCGCGGCTTCATCTATCGAAACCTGCGCGACCTCACCGGACCCGGCGCCGCGATGGTCATCAGCGCGCTGCTCTTCGGATTGGTCCATCTGCAGGCGCCGCTCATCGTCCCCCTCGCCGCCCTGGGCATCGTCTTGGCCTTCCTCTTTGAGCGCAGCGGCTCCCTGCTGGTGCCGATCGCTGTCCACGCGCTGTGGAATCTAGGCCAGCTCATCGTCGCCCATCAGCTCGTGACCGGGTGAGCACGCCCGCGCCGCTGCCCGCCTGGCTCGCGGCGGTGTCGGCCGACGGCACCCTGCGGGTCCAGTGGAGCGCTCGAGAGCAGGCCATCACGGCGGCCCATCTGCTGGTGTGTCTCCGCCCCGTGACGGCGGGCGACGCGGCCGCGTTTTGGGCCGGCGAGCTGGATTCCGACATCATCCGCCACCCCGTCGAGGCCCGGTCGGGTTTCGCGGCGGTCCCTGTGCCCACGGGGCGACCGCTCTACCTGGCGCTGGTGCTGAGGGGGCCGGACGGGGAGCTCGCCGCGTCGCCCGAGCTCCGCCTCGCGCCCGAGCGCGCCCCGACGCCGCGCGTCCTAGAGTCGCCGGTAGACCACGAGCACTCGGACTCGAGCCCGCCCGCGCTGGTGTTC
>CAZNZH010000319.1:0-6610 GCA_964577445.1 uncultured Myxococcales bacterium | reverse complement strand
ACCGCGGTCGAGTCGTTTCTGGGCGAGCTGACCGACGCGCTGCCGGCGGAGCCCATCAGCATCCAGAGCCTGTCCGTGCTCGATGTGAACGTGCAGGACCCCTTCCCCGAGGTGCCCGAGGAGGGGACGGTGGAGCGGATGCGGCGCGCGGCGGCGGGGCAGGGCGCGCAGGTGCTGGTCATCGAGCGGGTGGTCACGCCGACGCGGCACGCCTACTACGGCTTCGGGTTGCGGCGCGAGGCGGGCGGCGTCTCGCCGCGGGCGATCGAGGAGTGCAGCCACGGCGCGGTGGCGAAGGCGATGGAGGCGGCGCGCAGGGAGGCCAGCGCCTGCTTGGCGGCGCTGCGCGAGGCGCGGCCGGGTGCCTCCGGGGTCGTGAAGCTGATCTTCCAGGTCGACGCGTTCGGTGAGGTGTACCGGGTCGCGCCCGCGCCCGACTCGTCGCGGGACTCCGAGGCGCAGCGGTGCGCGCTGGACGCGGTGAGCGCGCGGGACTTCGGCGACCACGAGGATTTTCTGTGCCGGCTGGACATGGAGGTCGCGTTTTGAGCGCTGGGGGCGCGCTGGTCGAGACGCCGGCGGACGATGTGGCGACGGCGCGGAGGCTGGGGGTCTCGGACGCGGCGATGGCGCTGTCGCGAGGTGCGGACATCGTCGATCTGCACGTGGACACGTTCATCCCGCCGCGGCTGTGGGGCTACGACCCGCTGACCAGGCACGGCAAGGGCGTATTCCGCGGGCACTTCTTCGGGCAGCTCGACCTGCCGCGGATGGAAGAGGGCGGGCTGAGCGGCGCGATGTGGTCCATCACCACCAACCCGTTTCGCAGCGCGGCCAGCCGGTGGCGCGTCTTTGTGAAAAACCTTGAGCGGTTTCAAGCGATGGTGGCGCGATCGGGCGGCCGCATCCGGCTGTGCCGCAGCCACCGCGAGTACGTGGCGGCGAGGGCGGCGGGCGCGCACGCCTGCTTGCTGTCGATTCAGGGCGGAAACTGTTTGGTCGCGGCGCCCAATGGGCCGGCGTCGATTCCCGATCGGCTGATCAACCGGGTCACGCTGGTCCACCTGACCAACAGCGTCTACGGCACGACGTCCAGCCCGCTGGCGCTGTGGCGGCGTCAGCAGGGGCTCAGCGCGCTGGGCAAGAGCTTCGTCGAGCAGCTCGACGCCGAGCGCATCTTCGTGGACCTGGCCCACATCAACCCCGAGGGCTTCTGGGACGCGGTGGCGGTCCACGACCCGAGCCTGCCGCTGCTCGCGACCCACACGGGCGTCGACGGCGTGCGGCCCCACTGGCGAAACCTCGACGACGACCAGCTCCGCGCCATCGCTGAGACCGGCGGCACCGTCGGCGTCATCTTCTCCGCGCCGTTTTTGTCACGCCGCGGCGGGCCCCGCGACGCCGAGATGGTCGTCGAGCACCTCGCCCACATCGTCGACGTCGCGGGCGAGGACGCGGCCTCGCTGGGCTCAGACTACGACGGCGCCATCACCCCGCCGCCCGATCTGCGCGACGGCCTCGCCTGGCCGCGCCTGGTCCAGCGCATGATGGACCGCGGCTGGAGCGAGGCGCGCATCCGCAAGATCCTCGGCGGCAACGCCCTGCGAGCCCTCGCCGCCCTGCGCCCGGAGTAGGCGTCAGGCGGCTATTTCGCCGGTCTTGATGACCCGGACGCGCCACTGGTCGGGGCCCTTGTCCAGGTATTCCCAGCGGAAGGGCTCTTTGCTCTCGGCCTCGATCTGGTAGTAGAGCGGCTTCGGGTCGTGATCGTTGGTGAACTGGAAGGCCTCGCCCGGCTTGAGGTCGGCGAAGGCCTTGTAGAACATCTCGTGGCGCTCGCTCGCGGGGTAGGGGCGCACGTCGAAGTCGGCGACGACCGCGTAGCCCTCGTCGCCGAGGCCCGTCGGCGCATCCTTGGTGATGTGCACCACGATCTCGCCTGGCTCTTGCTGCTGGTAGCGCCAGGAGTGTTTGCCCTCGAACTTGCGCGCGAAGATCTCGCGGATCTCCGCGGGATCCTCGGCGGCGATGAGCTCCATCGTGTCGCCGGTCTCCATCATGCCGTAGCGGTGAAAGACGATCTGTTTCCACTGGTCGTGCCCGGCCTTGCGGAGATCCAGCAGAGTCGATACACCAATGAGTTCGCGGCCTTGGGAGACCTCTTCGCGGGTGACTTGCACCTTCCACTCGTGGCCGCCGCGGTGCAGATACTCCCATCCCACCACGTCGCCGTGGATCGATCGGAACTCGTAATACAGCGGGATCGGGTCGTGATCGTTGATAAAGACGAAGCGCTCGCCGACGGGCAGGTCCTTGAAGACCTGGAGCAGCTTCTTGTGCCGCTCGATCGGGACCAGCGTCCGCATGTCCATCTCTTCGGTGCGATCCACAGCGAACTCCTCTTGACTATGGTTTTGGCGTGAGGGCAGTGGGCGCGGCCCTCACAGGGTCAGTCCCAGCCGAGCTCGGCTCGACCCTCGGGCGAGATCGCCTCGGGCGACCAGGGCGGATCCCACACGAGGTCGATGTCCACCGACTCGACGCCCTCCAGGCGCCCGAGGCGCTGCCGGACGCCGCCCATGATGTACTCGCCGGCCGGGCAGCCCGGGCTCGTGAGGGTCATGTTGATGTCGATGGCGCTGCCCTCGCGCTGGACCTTATAGATGAGCCCGAGATCGACGATGTTGATGCCGACCTCAGGGTCATCGACCTCGCCGAGGGCCTCGACCACCTCGGTTATCTGGGGGTCGTCGCTCAGGAGATCGAGCTTGGGATAGTGCTCCGTCATGGTTTCCTCGCGTGGATGATGCCGAGGTTGACCACGACCATCACGGTCGACCCGGCGAAGAAGAGGGCGCCGATGAGGCGCGCGGGCGCGACGTCGGCGAGCACGCCGATGACCAAGGCCCACAGGCCGAGGTGCATCAGCGCGAGCTGGACCTGTTTTGGGCGCTCGCCGAGCATCTCGCTCGCGGCCGGCACCTTCATGAGGCCGACCAGGCGGCTGAAGCGGTGCAGCCACACGAGAAACGGCAAGATCTTATAGAGTTGCCCGATGACGATGGCGCCGAGAAAGCCCAAGAAGAAGATGAGGCCGTAGGCGAGCGTGAGGCGGTTGGAGGCCTCGCCGGGGTTGAGGAAGGCGAGGGTGACGCCGATGGCGAGGACGACGGCGTAGTAGGTGAAGCTCAGGAGGCTGTGGCGCCAGGCGGCCTCGCGGAGGGCCTTCTTGCGCATGCGGCGGACCCAGATGAGGCGCACCTGGACGAGGAAGGCCGTGATGCCCACCGTGGCCGCCGCGATGCCGAGCCAGACGAGCGGGCGGAACTGCACGAACCAGAAGCCGATCGCGAGGGTGATGACCGCGACGTGGGTCGCGTAGAGCGCGAGCCAGCCCGCCTTCTCGCCGGCGCCGTGGCTGAGGAGGAACATCTCCATGAGGCGATAGCCGACCCCCATCACCAGGAGGCCGAAGAAGCCGAGGGCCGCGACGTGGGCGTGCGCGCGCAGGATGTCGAGGTGGTTTTGCTGGAGATACGGGTGAGCGAGGTTCCACGCGAGCATCGCGCCGATGACGACGGCGAGCGCGAGGTAGACGAAGGCGCCGATGACGTAGGCGCCGCTGATCGAGCGGACGGTGCTCTTGAGCAGGGTGATCGACAGGTTGATGAGGTAGAGCCAGATGGCGGTGGCGGCGCTCGTCCCCGCGATGGCGAGGGTGAGGCCGATGTCGAGGCGCCACATCTGGGTGACGAAGACGGTGACGCTCACGGCGTAGAGCCCGAAGGCCAGCCACGCGATGCGCTCGGAGCGGACCGGCACCTCGAAGACGACGGGGACGAGCTGGTGCATCGCGCCGAACGCGGTGGGCAAGAGCCACCCGAGGACGCACGCGTGCACCAGCCCGAGCAGGTGGGGCTGGAAGTAGTAGCCCTTGAGGTCACCCGCGTAGGCGATGAGCCCGGCGGACAGGACGGCGAGCCCCACGAGACCGAAGCCGAAGTGCGCGCGGATCAGCGCGAAGGACGGCGCGAAGCGTGTCCCGAGCCCACCTGCGCTTGCTTGAGCCATCGATGTGTCAGCCTTTATCCGCGTCGAAGGCCCACGCAGGCGCGATGTGGATGAGGTAGTCCCCCTCGCCGCGCTTGGTGGTCTTGGCCTTGTAGCCGCGGAGCTCGAGCTTGTCGTAGAGGAGCACGGGCTCGCGGTGGTGAGCCACCAGGAGCTGAGCACCCGGGCCGAGCTCGACGAGCTTTTCGAGGATCGCGATCATCGGCTGCGGCGGCTCCATCTCGGAGACGTCGAGCTCGACCGGATCCTGAAGAGCCCCGCGCTCCGCCTCGCCGACCTCGGCCTTGGGCGGCAGCAGCGAGAAGTCACGGTAGAACCAGACGTGGAAGTTGTCGCCGTGCTGCTCGGTGTAAGACGCTCGGCCCATCGACCGCATCACCGTGTAGAGCGGCGTGGGCTCGAAGCCGGCGATGAGCTCAAGGGCCTCGTCGTCCGCGAGCTCACCGGCCACCTTCATGATGAGGCGGAAGGGGTCGCCCCCCTTCGCCAACACCGGGCGCACGTCGAGTTCCCTGGCGGAGCGCGCCCCCGTCTGCGCGACCTGCGCTGGGAGCGGGCTCTTGCTGGGTACGACGAGCTCCTTCACGGCTTGCCGATCCGTACGCGCCAGACCGCGGGGCCCTGCTCGAGATACTCCCACGTGAACTTGCCGCCGTACTCGGCGGAGAAGTGGTAGTGGAGCGGCTTCGGGTCGTGGTCGTTGATGAGCGTGAAGGACTCGCCCGCGCCGAGCGCGTTGTATTTCCCGAAGATGGTCGTGTGCTTGTGCATCGGCGGGATCACGCGCACGTCGAGCTGCTCTTCGGTGGTCTGGGTCGCGGTCATGAATGCACTCTCCTCGCTGAAGGGCCCTCGCGGGCTGCTGCTGTCGAGCCACAGTGGCTCTCAAGGTGTGCGCCTCCCAGGATCCGCACCACGCGGGGCTCGGGAGGCGCCGGCCTCGGCGACCGCTCGGGTGCGGCCGTGCCCCGGACCATTCAAGTAGCGTGCCATATCGTGTTTTCAGTAACTTATGGCTGTCGATCGGAGCGATATCGGTCATTGTGACAACAAGGTGTTGTCCTTTGGCCCGCGCTGTGGTCATTACGACCGCATGGACGCCAACCCAGTCCGCGCCATCGCGCGCGCCGCCATCGAGCTGACCTCGCGCCACGAGCGGGACGCGGTGCTCGACGCCATCTTGGGCGAGCTGGAGCGCATCATCCCAGTCGACATCGCCGCGGTCCTGCTCGACGAGGACGGCGCGCTGCGCGTGCTCGCGGCGCGCGGCCTGCGCCGGGACATCGAGGTGCGCGGGCTCGCCTTCGCCCGCGGGGACAACCCGCGCCTCGACCGCGCCCTCGCGAGCCGCGGCGCCGTGCGCTTCGTCGACCCCGCCGAGGCGGATCCCTTCGACGGGCGCACGCCGACGCGGCTTGATCACCTGCACTCGTGCATGGCGGCGCCGATGCGTGTCGATGGGCACCTGCTCGGCGTGATCACCGCGGACGCGCACGCGCCGGGGCGCTTCACCGAGCGCCACGCCGAGCTGCTCGAGCTCTTCGCGACGCTCGCGGCGGTCGCCATCAAGAACGCCGACCTCGTGAGCGAGCTCGAGCACGCGCGCGCCCGCCTCATGGGCGAGGTCGCGACGCTCACCGAGGAGATCCGCGGCGCCTCGGGTGGCATCGAGCTCATCGGGAGCTCGGCCGTGGCGCGGGCCCTGCGCGAGGAGCTCGCGCTGGTCGCCCCGACCGACACCACCGTCCTCATCTTGGGCGAGACCGGGACCGGCAAGGAGCTCGTCGCGCGCGCGCTGCACGCCGCCTCACGGCGCAAAGAGCGGCCGCTCATCCGCTTTGATGCTGCGGCGGTCGCGCCGTCGCTGGTCGAGAGCGAGCTCTACGGTCATGTGAAGGGCGCCTTCACCGGTGCGGTCACGCCGCGCCCGGGCAAGTTCGAGGTCGCGAACGGGAGCACCATCTTCCTCGACGAGATCGGCGAGCTGCCGCTCGACGTGCAGCCGCGTCTGCTGCGCGCTCTCCAAGAGCACGAGATCGAGCGGGTCGGCGAGCACCGTGTGCGCCACTTCGACGCGCGCATCATCGCCGCGACCAACCGCGACCTGGCGACCGAGGTGCGCGAGGGGCGCTTTCGCGCGGACCTCTTTCACCGCCTCGCGGTCTACCCGATCCGGATCCCCGCGCTCCACGAGCGCCTCGAAGACGTGCCCGAGCTCGCGCGCCACTTCGCGCACAAGCTCGCGCCGCGCCTGCACCTCGACGCCGTGCGCCTCGACGCGTCGTTCATCGAGGTGCTGCAGGACTACGCGTGGCCGGGCAACGTGCGCGAGCTTGAGAACACCATCGAGCGGGCGCTCGTGCAGGCGCGGACCATCGGGCGCCGCGTGGTCGAGCTTGACCGGCGGGCGGCCTTGAGGCTCGGCCTCGGCGAGCACCTGGCGGCCGGGCGAGAGCCCTCGAAGCCGCCCCCGCGGGCCGCCGCCGAGGCGCCCCTCGCCGAGGCCACCGAGCGCTTCCAGCTCGCGGCCATCGAGGAC
>CAZNZH010000318.1:0-6628 GCA_964577445.1 uncultured Myxococcales bacterium | reverse complement strand
CTGAAGGCCGAGGTCGCCGCGGGCCGCTTTCGCGAGGATCTCTACTACCGAATCAACACGGTGGTGCTGAAGCTGCCGCGGCTGCGCGAGCGCCTCGAAGACCTGCCGATGCTGCTTGAGCACTTCGCCCAGCAGGTCGCCGAGGAGCGAGGCGAGGCGCCGGTGCGGTTCGGTCCCGGCATCCTCGCCCGCCTCCAAGCGCACTCCTGGCCCGGCAACATCCGCGAGCTGCGCAACGTCGTGGAGTACGCGACGCTCTTCGCCGAGCACGGCGAGATCCCCGCCGAGCTGTCGCTGCCCTTCTGATTCCGCGGGCTAGAGCATCGTGATGGGCGCGACGGTCGGGCCGCTGCCGGCCTCCGTGGCCTCCGCCTCGATGCGGAAGGTCAGGTCCCAGGAGTCGCTGGGGACGTCATAGAGTCCGAACTCGGCGAGGTCTTTGTAGCCCAAGATGAGGGTGCGGCCGCCGGGCATCAGGTTGATGAGGTCGGGGTTACACCGCGTGGGCTCGCCAGCGCCGCCGCAGGGGAGGGTGACGTAGGCTATGTTCCCGGTCTGCACGTCCAGGCGGAAGAGGCCGCCGTCGATGAGGTAGACGAGTTGGCCATCGGGCGACATGACGAACTCGGACAGGCCGACCTCGGGGCCGCTGGTCTCGCGGAGCGTGCGGGTCGCCACGTCCACCATCACGATGCCGTCATAGCTGCTGCTGGTGAGGATCGAGTAGATGAGCACGACCTGCCCGTCGGGCGTTATGGAGTAGATCGGGATGTCATCGCCCAGCTCCAGCACCTCGATGTCGAGGGTGGCGGCCTCGATGAAGAGCAGGCTGATGGCGGCGGTGGTCTCGATGCCGGCGACCGCCTTCAGGTCGTCCTTGCGCCCAAACGCCACGGCGTACTGGCCGTCGGGCGACCACGCGACCGGCCCGAAGCCGGGGATGTTCTTGCGGAAAGTGCGCGAGATGAGGTCGATGATGCTGACCGGGTCCTTGCTGCAGTGGGTCGGCGCCAGCATGGCCGTCCGCCCCTTCGACGAGAGCTGAAGGCTCGACGCGCAGTTGGGGACGTGGATCTCGTGGCGCTCTTTGGCGACGGGATCGTAGAGCGTGACCTGAGACTCCATGGGCGCCACGTCGGTCACCACGGCGAGGTCGCCGGTCGAGGGCACGAAGCGGGCGTCGACGATGCGCTGGTCGAAGTCCAGGTGCTGGGTCTCGCCGCCCGGCGACGCGACGTCGAGGAGCTGCATCCCCCAGCGTGATTCGCCGTTCTTGCCGAAGGTCCAGGGCAGGGTGGACCAGGCGACGACGCGCCCGCGCTCCTCGTCGATGGAGAGCAGGATGGCGGCCCCGTCCAGGGTCCAGCTCCGCTCGATGCGGCCGGTGGCTAGTGAGACCGCGTGGACCACGGAGCGGGGGAGGTCTTTGGCGCCCTGGCTCTCGAGCGCCAGGAAATACGCCGTGCTCCCCCGCCCGAAGAGCATGCGGGTGGTGCCCTCACCGAGCGGCAGCGAGATGCCCGAGAGCTGGTCGAGGTCCACCGACCAGACCCGGTGGGCGCCGCGGCTGTCTTGGGTGCGGGTGACCAGGTAGCGCCCGTCGGCGCTCAGGGAGAGGTCGGCCTCGATCGAGTTGCCGCCGACCTGGTTGCCCGGCTTGGACTCCTCGGTGTTCAGTCCCAACTCGAAGCAGCCGGACCACGTAAAGATCAGCGCGGCGGCGAAGAGCGCGCGGATGAGCGTCGTGGGGCGTGGGGTGGTCATGGGGCGCTCCGGGGTGCGGTGGGGGCCGCCGTGGCGGCGACGGGAGGTGACGGCGGGAGACTAAAGCAACTCCCGTGCCAACCCACTGTTCGATCGGAGAGTGAATGTCGCAGATCGTCAGCGGAACAGGGACGATCTGCGACCGGGCAGGGGCTCTCTCGGGAGGCTGCGTGGGCGGGTTCGGGCGCGCCAGGACGCGCTATGGCTTGCCGTGCGATCCGCGAGTGGTCGGCAGGTCGAGGGTGGTGCGCTCGCAGGCCAGCAGCCGCTCGTAGGAGCGCCAATCCTTGCCGCCTTGGGCGCGCAGGCGCGCTGAGAGCTCCCGGTTCTCAAGGGCGCGCTGAAGGCGGAGGAAGGGCGCCTGCTTGACCTCCAGGCGACGCCGGTCGTCGGCGAGCTGGTCGAGGTCGGCGGCCGCTTCGAGGAAGGCGCGGTAGCGCGGGTCGGTGCGCAGCGCGTCCTCGATGGCGCCGGCCTCCCGCGCCAGCAGCTCGGCGAAGTCGGGGTGCCACGGGTCGTCTAAAACAGGCCAGCGGCCCAGCAGCGCAGACGCCACCACGTCGAAGCGGCGCTGCTCCTCATCGGCGGCCTCGGCGCCCTGGGTGGCCATGGCGTCCAGCGCCGCGCTGAGCTCGGCGACCCGGGCGCTCACGGCGTCCAGGTCCGGCGGCAGGACGAGATCGCGCGTCAACGCCTCGATGACGGCGTCCTCTTCGGGCAGCGGGACCTCGCGCCCGGGCCCGCGGTCGGGGGCTGCCCGGCGCAGCCAGCGCTCGGACGTGGAGGTGGGCACGTCGACGGCGCGTGAGGCGATGCGGACGCGGCTGTGCGCCTCGTAAAGCGAGATGTGCCCGTCGCCGTCGAAGTCGATCTGGTCTGGCGCCAGCGCCGTGTCGTCGGAGGCGCGCCCCCTGAGCGCGTGGAGGAAGTGCATCCCGTAGCCGTCTTGGCCGCGGCGGTCCGGGTCGGGGTCACAGCCCGCGGCCTCGCGGTCCGAGGTCGTGGCGAAGAAGCCGCAGCGCCCCGCCGCCAGCGGCCCGTCCGCCGCCGCGCCGCGAAAGACGGTCTCCGCGAAGCCGCCGCCATAACACGAGGTGACCACCAGCCGGGTCTCGCGCCCGCGGCCAGCGTCGAGGGCCGTGGCCAGGTCGACCGGGGTCAGCTCGCCACGGCCCCACATCAGCAGCGCGTTGTCCGCGGGCGACTCGCCGGGGACGCCGTGGCCGGCGAGGTAGACGAGCAGCGGCGGGCCCGGGGTCGCCGTCGCGTCGCGCAGCGCGTCGAGGAAGGCCTCGCGGGTCGCGGCGCCGCTTGGGTGGAGCACCGTCTCGCGGTAGCGCGCGTCGCGGCCGGGGCGGGGCGCGAAGAGGTCGGCGAGCTCAGCGCGGAGGCCGCCCGGGGGCCGGTCGGTCGCCAGCACCTGGACGGCGCGGGTGCCGGGCCCGCTGGCGTAGAGCAGGACGCCGCCGGGGCCCAGCACCTCGCTCGCCAGCCCGAGATCCTGCTCGATCGAGACCTGGTTGGACTCCGGGACGTCGCCGCCGCCGGCCGCCAGCCAGCGCACCGTGCCGTTGGACTCGCGGGCTGGGGTCACGGCCGCTTCGCGCGGCGCGGGCTGATGGGGCTCAGGCGACGCCGGCGGGGAGACCGGCCCGCCCGGCGCGGTGAAGACGCCGCGATGGAAGGCGACGCCGAGGCCCGCGGCGACCCCGGCGAGGAGCAGGGCGAGCGCGAGGAGGCGAGGCGAGATGCGGGGTCCGGTCATGCAGGCGAGGAAAAACCACGCTTACCCCCGCCCGTCAACGCGCAGCGCGTCCCCCTCTTTGCGTCAGAGCTTGCAGCAGCGCGCGCAGGCCGGGAAGAGCGCGGTGCCGACGTCTTTTCGGAAGCGCACCATGCGGTCGCCGTTCCAGATGGCGTCCAGCGGCTGCTCCAGCAGGTTGCCGACCTTGTAGAAGATGAAGTTGCAGGGGTAGACGTCGCCGCTCGCGCTCACGAAGAGCGAGCGCCACGGGTAGGTGCAGTGGCGCTTCTGCTCGCCCCGGCCGCTATACCAACTCTCGCGTTCGGCGGCGTTGAGGTTGGGTTTGACCATGACCGGGACCTTCGACGGGCGCCGGTGGAGCTTGGCGACCGCGGCCGGCAGGTCGGTGCGGCCATCGGGGCTGTGGACGTAGCTGCTGACGGTGGCTGTCGCGTCGCCCAGGCGCTCCCAGACGGCGGTCTGGGCCTCCATCTCCTCGGGCGTGACGAAGTTGAGGTGCTCAAAGCGCACCGCGTCCACGCCCAGGCGCTCGCCCTCGGCCACCACGTCGCCCAAGACGTCGGCGTTGTGCTCGGTGATGGCGCAGTTGAGCAGCACGCGGGTCCCGCGGCGCCGCGCCAAAAGCTCTCGGGCCGCCTCCATCAGCTTCGCGTGGCTTCCCGGCCGCTGGGTGATGGCGTCGTGGACGGACTCTGAGCCGTGTAGCGACAAGACCACGCAGTCGATGTCCAGCTCGACGAGGCGCTGGATGCGCTCGCTGGTCAGCAGCGTGCCGTTGGTCACGACGCCGCAGGGCATGCCCTCGTCTTTGATGAGCGCGATGACGTCGAGGATGTCCTTGCGCATGAAGGGCTCGCCGCCGGTCAGAAACAGGCTGGGCCGCTGACCGCGCGGGCCCAGGTGCTCGATGAAGCGGCGCAGCTCGGCCAGGGACATGAAGCGCTCGCGCGAGTCCAAGATGTCGCCGGCGTGGCACATCACGCAGCGCACGTTGCACTCCGAGCGCACCACCAGCGTGATGCTCGAGGGGCGCGAGGCGTGGCCGTCGCGCAGGTAGCGGTCGACCGGGAAGCGCACCACGTCCATGAGCAGCGAGGCCGGGTCGAACAGGCGCCGAAAGAGCATCGCCTGGCGGGCGTGCCCAGCGAGCTGACTCACGCGCTCGCCGACACTGTGGAGCGGCAAGGGGCTAGCCCTCCGCTTCGAGACCAGGCGGGATCTGGCGGGCGGGCGCGTTGGTGGCTACGGCGGTGGGGCCGACGCCGGCGACGCTGGCGGCCACCACAGGCGCTGCGGCCGGCGCGGTGAACGTGCGCAGGGCGTCGGCCCGCGTGATCGGCGTCGTGCTGGGGCGGCGTCCGGGCCACAGCCGCTCGATGCCGGGCAGGAACACGGTGCTGATGCCTTCGACGTATTTCCGCCAGTTGCGCGGTTGGAACTTGATGAGCTCGCGGAGGATCTGGCGCGGCCGCAGGTAGAAGCTGCGGATGGCGCGCCGCTGGGCCGCCTTCAGCGACTCGGCCGTCCAGCCCTCGGGCACGTACATCGGCTCGAGGTCGGTAAACGACAGGTAGGCGGAGAAGCGGCACCAGTTGGCGATCTTTTCCTCAGGTGTGGCCTCGTTATCCAGGCGTCCCTGGCGCATGAAGTCGTCGTAGAGGTCGCTGCCCGGGTAGGGCACGAAGATGGCGAACTGGGCGAAGTCCAGCGGCAGCGCGCGGGCCAGCGCGATGGTCGCCTCGGTGTCCTCGGGGCGCTCGCCGGGCAGGCCCACGATGAAGAGGCCGTGGGGGTTGATGCCCGCCTCGCGGGTCCAGCGGACGGCCTCGCGCACGCGCTCGGGCGAGGAGCCCTTGCGGACCGCCTTGAGCAGCTCCGGCGAGGCGGTCTCGATGCCGAAGGCCATGTTCCGGCAGCCGGCGCGCTTCATCCAGCCGAGGACCTCCTGGTTGACCGTGTTGACGTGGCCCTCGCACTGCCACTCGATCTTGACGCCGCGCTCGATGATGAGGCGGCACACCTCGATGATGCGCGTCTTGTTGACGGTGAAGAGCGGGTCGAGGAACTCCACGAAGGTCGCGCCGTAGCGATCGATGAGCATCTCAAGCTCGTCGACGATGGAGGCCGCGCTGCGCATCCGGTAGTTGCGGTCGGCGTTGACCACGCAGAAGGTGCAGGCGAAGGGGCAGCCGCGGGTCGCGAGCATGACGCGGTAGCGGCCGCCTTCGCGGGTGCGGGTGACGAAATCCCGCGAGGAGTAGGACTCCATGTCGACGAGGTGGCGCGCGGGCAGCGGCAGCCAGTCGAGGTCCTGGACCGTTGGGCCGGGGCGGTTCTTCTTCGGGGCGCCGTCTTGTAGGTAGGAGATACCTCGCACTTCGGACAGCGGCGTGCCGTTCTGCCACGCGGCGACGAGGTCGCGCATGACCAGCTCACCCTCGCCGTGGACCACCGCGTCGCAGCGGCCGTGCTCCAGGTAGAACTGCGCGTACACCGAGGCGTGGATGTTGCCCAGCACGACCTTGGTCTCGGGGAAGTGGCGCTTGACGTGGCCGGCGAGCTCCCAGGCCCAGGCGCCGCTGGAGGTCAGCACGTTGATGCCGATGATGTCGAAGCGCTGGCCTTCGAGGCGGCGCTCGACGTCTTGGCGCGTGAGATCGTGGGCCCAGGCGTCGATGACCGACAGCTCGTGGCCTTCGCGCTCCAAGACCGCGGCGATGTAGAGCAGGCCCAGCGGCTCCGTCTTGTGAACGAAGACGCGCGCGCCGCCCATGATCTCGAACATGGTGTCCGAGGGGTTGATCAGGAGGATCTTCATGTTCCCCAAATCGCCGGTGCCGCGGGCTGTCATCGGGCGCCGACTGGAATTGGGACCCTACCTCAGCGCGGCGACCGATGCACTCCTCGGAGAGGCGCTGGACGTGACCGAGTCGCCGCAGCGGTGCAGCGCGAGGCCGCGGACCCGCAGTACCAAGGGGCAGGTGTGCAGGCGCGGGTAGAGCGCCTCGGGGCAGCCGGGCATGTAGGGCGCTTGCTGCAAAAACGAATCGCTGACCACCAGCCAGAAGGGGGTGCTGGCGAAGGGAGGGGCGGCCAACA
>CAZNZH010000317.1:0-6636 GCA_964577445.1 uncultured Myxococcales bacterium | reverse complement strand
CGCGACCGGCGATATCCGGCGCCGACCCGTGCACGGGCTCGAACAGTGAGGTGCGGCCCGGGTGGATGTTGGCCGAGGGCGCCAACCCGATGCCGCCGACGATCTGGGCGGCGAGGTCGCTGAGGATGTCGCCGAGCAGGTTCGAGGTGACGATGACGTCGAAGCGGGTCGGGTCGCGCACCAGCTCCATGGCCACGACGTCGGCGAAGAGCGCGGTGGCTTCGATATCCGGAAACTCAGCGCCGACCTCGCGAAACACGCGCGCCCACAGGCCATGGGCGTGCGGGATGGCGTTGTGCTTGGACGCCATACAGACGCGGCGCCGCCCATGATCCCTCGCCCACTCAAAGGCGGCGCGCACGATGCGGTCGGTGCCCTTCCACGTCGCGATCATCTCGGTCACCGCGACCTCATCGCGGGTCCCGAGCTTCAGCGCACCGCCCATGCCGGCGTAGGCGCCTTCGGTGTTCTCGCGAAAGATCACGAGGTCGATGTCGCCGCGTCGCCGGCCTTTCAGCGGCGAGAGGCGCTCGTCCAAAAGCCGCACCGGGCGCAAGTTGATGTACAGGTCGAGCTTTTGGCGCGCGCCCATCAAGATGTCGACCGCGTGGCGCATGTCGGGGATGCGCGGGTCGCCCAGGGCGCCCAGGAAGAGCGCGTCGTAGTCGCGCGCGAACCGCTCCATCTCGCCCGGGGGCAGCGTGATGCCGGTCTTGAGGGTGTGGTCGGCCCCGTAGGGCAGGAGGTCGAAGGCGAAGGTGGCCTCGCCGCATGTCGCGACCAGCACTTTCATGGCTTCGGCGGTGACCTCGGGGCCGATGCCGTCGCCGCCGATGACCCCGATCCTGAACCGCTTCGCCTGCACCGCGACCTCCACTCCCAGCGACGCCCGCAGCGTAAACGGATGACCGTCGAGCGGCCACCACTATCGGCCGCTCAGGGGCGCGCGGTGGGGCGCCCGGGATTGTCAGGGCGGG
Source organism: uncultured Myxococcales bacterium (assembly GCA_964577445.1). Lineage (GTDB taxonomy): Bacteria > Myxococcota_A > UBA9042 > PHBI01 > JACKFB01 > JACKFB01. The sequence goes on along the minus strand of CAZNZH010000317.1, from coordinate 5,659 downwards.
CGCTGAGGGCGACCCTGACGTCCATGAGCGATTCATCCCCTGTGCTCTGGACTCCCTCGCCCGTAGTCAGCGTCGGCGAGGCGGTCGGACTGGCCGACGTGGTCGCGGTCGCGCACCGCCGCGCGACCTGCGTTTTGGGGCCAGCCGCGCGCGAACGCATGCTGCGTGCGAGGCGCGTCGTCGAGTCGCGCCTGGCGGCCGACTCGCCAGCCACCTATGGCATCAACACCGGCTTCGGCGCGCTGGCCGAGGTGCGCATCAGCCAGGCCGATCTCGAGCGGGTGCAGGTCCGACTGCTGCGCTCGCACGCGGCGGGCGTCGGCGCGGCGCTCTCAGCGGAGGTCGTGCGCGCGATGATGCTCTTGCGCGCCCACGTCTTGGCGCTGGGGGCCTCCGGCGTGCGGCCGGTGGTGGTGGAGCGGCTGCTGGAGCTCTTGGCGCACGACGTGGTTCCGCTGATCCCCAGCCAGGGCTCCGTGGGGGCATCGGGCGACCTCGCCCCTTTGGCGCACCTCGCCCTGGTGCTGATCGGCGAAGGTCGCGCCTACGTCGAGGGCGAGCTCTGTTCCGGCGCCGAGGCCCTGGCGCGGGCGGGGCTCGAGCCCCTGGTCTTGGGGGCCAAGGAGGGGCTGTCGCTCACCAACGGGACCCAGGGGATGCTGGCGGTCGGGTGTCTGGCGCTCGCGCGCGCAGACAACGCCGTTCGTAGCGCCGACCTCACCGGCGCCATGACGCTCGAGGCCATGCGCGGCTCGGTGCGCCCCTTCGACGAGGCGATCGTCGCGCTGAGGCCGCATCCGGGCGCCCTCGCCAGCGCAGCGCACCTCCGCGCGCTGCTGGCGCAGAGCGAGATCGTCCAGAGCCACTCGGACTGCAGCGAGGTGCAGGACGCGTACTCGCTGCGCTGCATGCCCCAAGTCCACGGATCCGCTCGCGATCTGCTGGCCTACGCCCGCGGCGTGCTCGAGATCGAGCTGGGCTCCGTGACCGACAACCCGCTGGTCTTGCCCGGCGGCGCCATCCAATCCGGCGGCAACTTCCACGGCCAGCCGGTCGCGGCGGCGCTCGACGTCGCGGCGCTCGCCGTCGTCGACCTCGCCTCCATCGCCGAGCGCCGCGTCGCCCAGCTCGTGGACCCCCATCTCAACCGTGGCCTGCCTGCGTTTCTCGCCGCGAACAGCGGGCTGGACAGCGGCTTCATGATGGCTCAGGTGACCGCCGCCTCGCTGGTCAGCGAGTCACGCGCCCTCGCTCACCCCAAGAGCGTCGACTCCGTGCCGACGTCTGCCGATCGCGAAGATCACGTCTCCATGGGGATGACCTCCGCGCGCCACTTCGCGATGGTCGTCGAGCACCTCGAGCATGTGCTCGCCATCGAGGCGATGGTGGCGGGGGAGGGGGTGCGGCTGCGCGCGCTGCGCCCGGGTCGGGGTGTGGAGGCCGCGTGCAAGCTCCTCGCGACGGCGGTTCCGCCCTTCGTCGAGGATCGCGAGCTGCATCTGGACATCGCGGCCAGCCGGGAGCTGCTGATTGAAGGCCGCCTGCTCGACGCGGCGGACCGCTACTCCACGCAGAAGGAATCCGTGGACTCCTGATCGGCGGTGCGCCGCTCGGGGCACGCGTCGGTGCTGGTCGGCAGGCAGCTCGCCCCGCTGGGGCTCGAGTCGATGCCGCCGGTGCACTCCGCGTCCGTGCTGCACAGGTTCTGGCACGTCGCGCTGGTCGCCGCGCAGGTGGTCAGGACGCACTGCTCTTGTCCGGGGCACTCGATGGTGGCCTCACACGGGATGCCAGAGCCGGCGCCGGCGCCACAGGCGTTGAGAGCGAGGGCGAGGGCGAGGGCGGCGAGCCGGCGGATCATGCGGAACTCCCAAGGTTGCGAGGCAGGCCGGCGCGCGATCTGGCAGCGCCCGCCAGGGGGTCCGGGACGGAGCGGCCGCCCGAACATTCAACCCGGGGAGCTTACACGACAAAGCCCCGAAGAGACCTTCTCCCGGGGCTTCGCCTCACACCGTTTGTCACAACGCTATCGTCAGTTCGTGTCGAACTCCGCGTCGATCACGTCGTCGTCGGCTGCGCCAGCCGCGCCCGCGTCACCGTCCTGCGCGGCGCCGCCGTCGCCCGCGCCGGCCTCCGATGCGTACGCCTTCTCGGCCAGCTTGTGCGCCCGCGTCTCCAGCTCGGTCTTCGCGGCCTCGAGCTCGGATTTCGTCCCGCCCTTCACGGCCTTGCGTGCGCCAGCGAGGGCCTCCTCGATGGCCGCCTTGTCCGCGGCCTCCAGCTTGTCGCCGTGGCTCGCGAGCTGCTTGTCGACCTGGTAGGCCAGCGTGTCGACCGAGTTGCGCAGCTCGGCTTCCGCGCGCCGCTCCTCGTCGTCCTTCGCGTGGGCGCCGGCCTCCTTGACCATCCGGTCGATGTCGGCGTCGGACAGGCCGCTCGCGCTCTTGATCTGGATCGACTGCTCGCGCGAGGTCGCCTTGTCCTTCGCGCTGACGTGCACGATGCCGTCGGCGTCGATGTCGAAGGTCACCTCGATCTGCGGGACGCCGCGCGGGGCGGGCGGGATCTGGTCCAGATTGAACTGGCCCAGCGTGTTGTTATCCGACGCCATCTTCCGCTCGCCCTGGAGCACATGCACCGTCACGGCCGCCTGGTTGTCATCGGCGGTCGAGAAGATCTGCGACTTGCGCGCCGGGATGGTCGTGTTCCGCTCGATCAGCACGGTCATGATGCCGCCCTGGGTCTCGATGCCCAGCGACAGCGGGGTGACGTCCAGCAGCAGCACGTCCTGGACCTCGCCGCCCAGCACACCGCCCTGCACCGCGGCGCCCAGGGCGACCACCTCGTCGGGATTGACCGAGTGGTTGGTCTCCTTGCCGAAGAACTCGCTGACCATCTGCTGCACGCGCGGGATGCGCGTCGAGCCACCGACCAGGAGCACCTCGTCGATCTCGGAGGCCTTCAGCCCGGCGTCCTTCAGTGCGCGCTGGCACGGCCCCATGGTGCGCTGAAACACCGCGTCGGCGAGCTGCTCCAGCTTCGCGCGGCTCAGCTTCACGACCAGGTGCTTCGGGCCGGTCGCGTCGGCCGTGATGAAGGGCAGGTTGATCTCGGTCTCGGTCGCCGAGGACAGCTCGACCTTCGCCTTCTCGGCCGCTTCGTGCAGCCGCTGCAGCGCCATCTTGTCGTTCTTGAGGTCGATCCCCTGGTCCTTCGTGAACTCGGCGATCAGCCAGTCGACGACGGTGTGGTCGACGTCATCGCCGCCCAGGTGGCTGTCGCCGGCGGTGGACTTCACCTCGACCAGGCCGTCGCCGACCTCGAGGATGGAGATATCGAAGGTGCCGCCGCCGAAGTCGTAGACCGCGACGATCTCGCCCTTCTTCTTGTCCAACCCGTATGCGAGCGCGGCCGCCGTCGGCTCGTTGATGATGCGCTTGACCTCGAGGCCGGCGATCTTGCCCGCGTCCCGCGTCGCCTGGCGCTGGCTATCATTGAAGTACGCCGGCACGGTGATCACCGCTTCGGTGACCGGCTCGCCGAGGTACTTCTCGGCGGCGGCCTTGAGCTTGCCGAGCACCTTCGCCGAGATCTCGGGGGGCGAGTGCCGCTTGCCGTCCACCTGGATGTGCGCGTCGCCGTTCGCCGCCTTGACGATCTCGTAAGGCAGGCGCGACGCGTCCTTTTCGACCTCGGCATAGCGGTGCCCGATGAGGCGCTTCACGGAGAAGAGCGTGCGCGTCGGGTTGACCACGGCCTGGCGCCGCGCCGTCTGGCCGACGAGGACCTCACCAGCTTCGGTGAAGGCCACAACGGATGGGGTGGTGCGCGCACCCTCCTGGTTGGCGATGACCTTCGGCGCCCCGCCTTCCATGACGGCGACGACTGAGTTCGTGGTTCCGAGGTCGATTCCGATGATCTTGCCCATCGTTTGCTCCCGTGGCGGCTCGTGCCGCGTCGATGACGGAGTACGGCAGCGCCTGCGTGTTCGCAGAAGCGCTCAAAAAGTCTCGACCCGCTCTGGCGAATTGGGCCGGCCACCGGCTCACGTCGAGGGGTCGTTGTCGCCTCGCGCTGACGGCCCTCGTGGGCAGCAGCGCCAAGCGGAGCCGAATGTAGGCCCCGATCGCGCCGCGTCAACCCGCCACCCGAATCTGCGCCCTCGTGGGCGCCGATCTGCACACCTCCCACCGCGCGCCACCTCGAGGCGTCGAGAGCGGGCGGCGCCGTCAGGGGGCGACATCCTGGCCCTCGCCGGGCAGCGCGGGCAGCAGCCAGCTCGCGGTCTCGCCGGGCTCGAGGGTGCGCCGCTCGCGGTAGGCGACCTGGCCGTCGGGCCCCACCGCCTCGAGGTCGAACTCGCCCACGGGCAGGTCGTCGACGATCAGGCTGTCGCTCGGCGCGACGGAGCCGTATGACCGCCCGTCGACGCGCACGTCGACGACGCTCGCCCCGCGATTGACCACGACGAGGCGCGCTCGGGATGGCGGCACCTCCAGATGCACCGTCTGCGAGGCGCTCACGTCGACGCGCCACACCCGCACCGCGCCCGACTTCACGCCCTCGCCGACCACCCGCCGGTGGCCGGCCTCGATGGCCAGGGGCTCGCTGACGGCCTCGGTCCCGAGCTCGGTGACCAGCGCCCCGTCGATGAGGATGCGCTGGCCTTCGCCGCTTCGATTGGCGACCACCAGCACCGCGCCCGGCGGCTGCACGCGCACCGTGGCCGTCGTCCCCTCGACCAGCGTCAGGCGCCGCACGTCCTGCCAGCCCGCGCGCAGCGCGGTGAGGACCAGCTCGTGGTCGCCCGGTGGCATCTTCGCGAAGCCGTGACGCGTGCGCGGCTCCACGCGCCCGTAGGGGCGGCCGTCGAGGGTGACCGACAGCGCCTCCCCGCTCTCATTGAAGACCAGGAGGCGGCCCGCCTCGGGCTCGAGTGTCCAGTGCGCCTCGCCGTCCGGAGGGATCGCCTTCGCTTCGGCCAGCACGCGCTCACCGGAGACACCCTCAGCGCGCAGCCGCCGCCGCCCTGGCCGCAGGTCGGAGATAGTGAGCCGACCGCGCGGGGCGACGCGCCCATGGTCCACGCCGTCGACGCTGATGAGCATGGCCTCGTCCAGCGAGTTTTCGACCAGCAGGCGCCCGACCGCCGGGCTCACGACCCACTCCAGGACCTCCCCCGGGCGGGCCGTCAGGCGATGGCGCCGCCCGACGTTGGACTCGGCGCCGACGACCCGCAGATCCTGGGTCCCCGCCGGAATCCGCAGCAGCACCCGGCCTCCGGGAGCGATGCTCGCCTCGTCGACGGCGAGCACACCCTCGGTGAGCAGGGTCTCGTCGGTCGCGTTGGTGACGACCAGGGAAGCCCGCGGGTCCTCGACGGTCCACGCCGCCGCCTCGCCCTCCGCGACGTCTCGTTCGCCGCGGCTGACGTGGCCGGACTCCGCGCCGACCGCTTCGAGCAGCCTGTGGCCCGCGGGGACGCCGGTCAGCACCACCTGCCGCGACGCCTCCACCCGGCCGACCCGCCGCGCGTCCGCGTAGACGATCACGGCCTCCGGGCTGCGATTGTCCACGGCGAGGCTGCCGGTCGGCGCCGTGATCTTCCACGCCGCCGTGCGGTCCTCTCCCGGCTCGATGGTGCGGCGCAGCACGAGGG
>CAZNZH010000316.1:0-6644 GCA_964577445.1 uncultured Myxococcales bacterium | reverse complement strand
AACGCGATGGACATGATCGAGTACGAGGCCGGCGTTCAGAGCTTCAAGGACATCAGCCAGGCCGAGAACATCATCTCGAAGGTCACCTCGGCCGCCATCAAGGGCGCGCAGAACGCCCCGCGCAGCATCTCGATGGAGGACGCCCGCGTGGCCGCGTCCATGGTGCTTGAGCCCGGCATCGGTCAGGCCCTGTCGACCATCGGACTGCCGACCACGGACACGAACCTCGCGCGGTCGTCGCTGGCCCGGCTTGAGGGGACCGACGCGTTCGACGCGCTCTTGTGGAAGAACGCCGACATGGCCGCGATCGCCGGCCTGCCGGTCAAGAGCCTTGAGACGGTCGACGACCCCGACGGCTTCCTCCGCTCCATCGTGCACCCCTCGTCCATGGCGACCGAGGACTTCATCTTGTGGCAGCAGCAGCAGGAGATCTCGCTCGGCCACCAGGCGATCTGCATGGGCGATAAGTTCGACGACACGTTCCGAGGCCTCGGGCTCGAGTACAAGAGCGAGTACGACAAGGCGGTCTGCGACGGTCTGGCCGGCGCGAGCGACCTGGTCTTCGACTTCACCGCGTTCGACGAGCCCGGGGTGTCCTGCGCGACCAGCGACAGCGTGTGCACCGGAAAGCAGGTCTGCACAGCGCTGTCGCAGGGCGAGGTCTCGGGCAAGTTCTGCGTGACCCCGTGCAACGTGGCCGACCTGCTCGACCAGCTTCGCAAGGAGATCATCCGCGTCAACGGCATCGACCCCGCGCTGGCGTACTGGGACCCGAACGCGCTCTACGGCGACGTGAAGGACGACCGCGTGCGTCGCTCGCAGTTGGCGGTGCGTGAGATCGTCGAGGCCGTCCGGGCCCGCGTCTTCCTCGAGACCCAGGACCGCATGTGGTCGACGGTGGCGCTCCATGAGGTCGGCCACAACATGGGCCTCCGCCACAACTTCGCCTCCTCGACCGACGCGCTCAACTACTTCCCCGACTACTGGGCGCTCAAGGGCTTCGTCGGCAGCGACGGCAAGTACCACGCGAAGAACCTGTGGGAGGCGGACACGACCGAGCAGGTGGTGTCGCGTATCCGCGAGTACCAGCAGAACTCCGTCATGGAGTACGGCTCCGGCTTCAACGCGCGCTACCGCGGCCTGGGTTCCTACGACCACGCGGCGGTCCACTTCGGCTACGGGGGGCTGCTGCACATCTTCAACCAGCCGCCGGACATGGCGAAGCTCGAGTCCGACGGCTACCTGTCCGAGCCTGAAGACGACGACCCGACCAACTACCCGGTGACGAACGTCGGACGCGAGCTCCCCTTGGCGCGCGCCTTTCGCAAGATCCACCACACCAACTTCCCGAACGTCTTCGGCTCGGTCGCGGCGATGGAAGACCGGAAGCTGGTGCCGTGGCAGGACCTCATCGCCAACGGTGCCGACGGCAAGCCCAAGACCTGCGACTTCCTCGACAGCAGCTACCAGTCGAGCGTGTGCGGAGAGCAGGGCTCGTTTTGCGAGGCGTTCCCGACCGGCTTCTTCTGTACCAAGCCCGGCATCGTCGAGGTGCCCTTCCGCTTCTGCTCCGACGAGTACAACTCGGCGTCGCCGACGTGCCAGACGCGCGACGAGGGTGCGGACGGCTTCGAGATCGTCATGAACAGCATGGACGACTACGAGGCGTACTGGCCCTTCGTCGCCTACAAGCGCGACAGCGACATCTTCGACCCGGGCGGCACCTACTACGGCTGGATCTTCGGCCAGCAGCTTCAGTGGCGTAAGCACTTCGAGCACTGGGCCTACAACTACGCCCGCTACAACCGCGCCGATTGGTGGGAGAAGAAGTTCGGCGTGCCGTGGCATATGGACGTCAACGGCGGCCTCGGCGACACGCTCGCGGCGCGTCAGATCTTCACGAAGATGGCCAACATCTTCGGGCGCCCCTCGGACGCGCAGTACGCTTGGAACGTGCAGGATCGGCAGTACGAGCCGGCGGTCGGCAACGGCAAAAACCAGTACTGCAACTTCATCCAGATCCGCGAGGACGTCGGCGCGCGGCCGATCTACCCCAGCTACGACTTCGACGGCTATCTCTACACGCCGGCGCGGGCGGGCACCTTCTACGACCGCCTCGTGGCCATCCAGTTGATGACGTACCCGCAGATGATCTTCGTGCGCGGGTCGGACACCAGCTCGGACGTGCAGCGGTTCCGCCTGAACTTCTCCGACGTGTGGCCGCAGCGCATGCAGAACCTCTTCTCGTCGCTGTTGACGAGCGAGCCGGTCGGCATGGGCTGGTGCATCGAGCATGAGGGCGGCCCCTCGCCGGCCGTCAGCGGCTGCGGTGGCGCCGGCACGCCCGTGCGCGTGAAGCCGCGTCTGTGGTTCGGCACCCCGCAGGAGCTGGACGCGTTCTACGCCAACTGCGAGCCGCTACAGCCAGAGCCGGAGTACAGCTTCCCGACGACCCAGTTCCGGCTGCCGGCGCTGGCCATGCTCTACGGCATCACCTGGATGAGCCGAAACTTCGACCGCACCTTCGTCGATCGTGCCCGCCTCTGGCTGAAGGGCGATGGCTCGGATGTCGCGATGGGCTCGGCCTTCAAGCTCCTCGAGTACGCGGACCCGCTCTCAGGCAAGATCTACCAGGCCGCCTACGACCCGGCCGAGACGGACCCCACCAAGCCCCTCACCCCGCGCGACATGGTGCCGGGGGACAACGAAGAGGGTCACGGCAACCACTACTGGCCGGCCGCGCGCCTGGTCGCCCTGGCGAACGCGCGCAAGTCCGAGGCGCTGGGCGACAACTATCACTTCAGCGAGCTGCAGCAGTTGATCGGTCGCCTGGAGATCATCCGCGGCCTCTACCGCCGGTTCGACTTCGGGTTCTAGACATCGCGGCTCGCCCGCCAGTCGTCCGGCGCGCCGTGACGGGCTGACACCGAAGGCCCCAGCGCGCACGAGTGCTTGGGGCCTTCGCGTCTGTGGCCATGACACCGCTTTACCGGTCTGGTAGTACCAGCCGCCCACGTCCGCCGCGCCCCAGCCCCGCGGTGGCGGTCTCGCCGGAGGTCCCCCATGCGCATGACGGCCCTTCACGCCCCGACGCTTCGTGACGCCCCGCGGGAAGCCGAGGTGGTCAGCCACCAGCTCCTGGTCCGCGCCGGGTACATGCGCCAGCTCGCCGCCGGTATCTACAACCTCCTGCCCCTGGGCCTCCGGACGGTGCAGCGCATCTCGAGCATCATCCGCGAGGAGATGGACGCCGCCGGCGCGCAGGAGGTGCTCATGCCGGCGGTCCAACCGGCGGAGCTCTGGCAGGAGTCGGGCCGGTGGCAGAAGTACGGTCCGGAGCTCCTCCGGCTCAAGGACCGCAAGGGCAACGACTTCTGCCTGGGGCCGACGCACGAGGAGGTCATCGTCGACATCGTGCGCACCGACGTGCGCTCTTACCGGCAGCTCCCGGTCAATCTCTATCAGATCCAGTCGAAGTTCCGCGACGAGCTCCGCCCCCGCGCCGGCCTCATGCGTGGCCGCGAGTTCATGATGAAGGACGCGTACTCCTTCGACGCGGACGCCGAGGGCGCGACCAAGAGTTACGAGGCGATGTACGCGGCCTACGAGCGCATTTTCACCCGCTGCGGGCTGGAGTTTCGCGCCGTCGAGGCCGACACCGGGAACATCGGCGGCAGCCTCTCTCACGAGTTTCAGGTGCTGGCCGAGACCGGCGAAGACGCCATCGTGAGCTGCGACACCTGCCAGTACACCGCCAACGTCGAGCTGGCGGCCATCGGCGGCCTGCCCCACGCGCGGGTCCCGCCCGCCGCCCCGTCGGCGCCCGCCGCCGTCGCGACCCCCGGGCAGCGCACCATCGACGAGGTCGCCGCGTTCCTGAAGGTGGCCCCCGCCGCGCTCATCAAGACCCTCGTCCTCGACGTCGACGGGGCCACCTGGCTGGCGCTGGTGCGCGGCGACCGCGAGCTCAACCTCATCAAGGTCCGCAAAGCGCTCGGCGCCACCGAGGTTACCCTGGCCACCGACGAGGTGGTGCGCTCCGCGACAGGCGCCCCCGCCGGGTTCGCTGGCCCCACCGGGCCCCAGGTGGCCGCGTTGCCCACCCTGGCCGACCCCGAGGTCATGGCGATGGCTGAGGCCGTCACCGGCGGCAACGCGCTCGACGTCCACCTCACCGGCGTCGTGCCCGGCGCCCACTTTCAGGCCACCCAGACCGCCGACATCCGCATGGCGGTCGACGGCGACCACTGCTCGCGCTGCGAGGGGCGCCTGCGCGCGTTCCGCGGCATCGAGGTCGGCCACGTCTTCTACTTGGGCACCCGCTACTCCGAGCCCATGGGCTGCACGTTTTTGGACCAGGAGGGCGCGAGCCACCCGATGGTGATGGGCTGCTACGGCATCGGCGTCACCCGCATCATGGCCGCCGCCATCGAGCAGAATCACGACGACCGCGGCATCGTCTGGCCGATGCCTATCGCGCCCTACAAGGTCATCGTCATCCCGCTGGCGAAGCCGGAGGAGCCCGTGTGGGAAGCGGCGGAGGTGATCTACTCGGGCCTGCGCGCCGCGGGAATAGACGCCCTCTTCGACGACCGCCGCGACCGCCCCGGCGCCAAGTTCGCCGACGCCGATCTCATCGGGGCCCCGCTTCAGATCATCGTGGGCAAGCGGACTTTTGATGCCGGGCAAGCGGAGCTGAAGTCCCGCCTCACGGGGGAGACGACCCTGGTGGCGCTGGGTGAGATCGTCGGCGAGGTCCAGGCGCGGGTCGCGGCGGCGGGCCGATGACCGGATCAAGGCAGACCACGCCCAGCCGCCCGCTCGCAGCCCGCGACCGCCTGATCGTGGCCATCGACGCGCCCGAGGACGCTGAAGCGCGGGCGCTCATCGGCGCGCTCCGCGGAACGGGGGTGTGGTTCAAGATAGGCATGACGCTGTTTTACCGGACGGGGCGCGGCCTCATCGACGAGCTGGTCGCCGCGGGCGAGCACGTCTTCATCGACCTGAAATGCCACGACATCCCTCACCAGGTCTCCGGGGCGGTCCGCGCCCTGGCCGACCTGGGCGTCGAGCTCCTCACGGTGCACACCAGCGGCGGGCCGGCGATGCTCGAGGCGGCCGCGCGCGCCGTGGAGGGCACCCGCAGCAGGGTCCTCGGCGTGACGGTCCTGACCAGCCTCGACGCGGCTGATCTCGCGGCTATCGGCGTCGACCGCACGCCCGCAGAGCTGGTCTTGGACCGGGCGCGCCTCGCGGCCTCGGCCGGCATCCACGGCGTCGTCGCCTCGCCCCAGGAGGCTCGAGCGCTGCGCCAAGCGCTGCCAGCCGGGTTCGAGATCGTCACGCCAGGGATCCGATCCGCCAGCGCCCCCGCGGACGACCAACGGCGCACGGCGACGCCCGCGCAGGCGATCCGCGCCGGCGCCACGCGGCTCGTGGTCGGGCGGCCCATCACCACGGCGTGTGAGCCCGCCATGGCCGCCCGCGCGATGCTCCGCGAGATCGAGGCGGCCCGGTGAGTCGCATCTATGGCCACCACGCGATCGAAGAGCTCCTCGACGCCTCCCCGGACGCGATCGTCGCGATCGTCACCCCCGAGGGCGATCCGCGGCCGGAGGACGCGCCCCTGATCGCCCGAGCCCGGGCCGCCGGCATCCAGATCCGTCAGGATTCCCACGCCTCGGTGAGACAGCGAAGCGGCGGTCGCGGTGGCTCGAGCGTCGGCGCGGATCTCCGGGTCCCGCCAGCCTTGGACCCGTCCGATCTTCACGCCAGCCCAGGCCAGCCGCGCCTCGTCTTGCTGCTCGACGGCATCACGGATCCGCACAACCTGGGCGCGATCATCCGCACCGCAGCGGCCTTCGGTGCCGACGCGGTCTTCGTCCCGAAGGATCGCACCGCGGCGCTGACCGACGCCGCAGTCCGCGCCACTGCGGGCGGCATCGCCCACGTCCCGGTCACCCGCGTCACCAACCTCAGCCGCACGATCCGCACGCTGAAGGACCAGGGCTTCTGGGTGCTGGGTACCCATGTGGAGGACGGGGTCTCGCTCTGGCAGGCCGACCTCAGCGGCCCCGTGGCGCTCGTCGTAGGCGCTGAAGGCTCGGGGCTCCGGCCCGGCGTGCTCAAGGCCTGCGATGGCTCCATCCGCCTCGAGCTGCCGGGGAAGGTCCGAGCGCTCAACGTCAGCGTCTTCGCCGGAATCGCCTGCGCGGAGGTGCTGCGCCAGCGGAGGGCTCGCGCGGCGCAAAAGTCGGCCGCTGGTGCCGGCCAAGTTGAATAATCTCCGGGCCTTCGGACCGATGGGTGGGGGTGAAATAACGCGGTTGACACGCCTCCGACCGTCTCGTATAACGCGGAGCCCTTCGACCGGGAGCCCGGAAAGCAGGCCGCCAGTCGGGGGCATCTACCTGGGCTGACGTAGCTCAACTGGTAGAGCAGCTGATTTGTAATCAGCAGGTTGCGGGTTCAAGTCCCGTCGCCAGCTCCACCGCGCTCTGTGAAGAAAGTACCGGTTTTAGGGGAGGTTGCCCGAGCGGCCAAAGGGAACGGGCTGTAAACCCGTCGGCAATGCCTACGGTGGTTCGAATCCACCACCTCCCACCATTCCAAGCCCGACACGCCGGGCGTGCGGGAATAGCTCA
>CAZNZH010000315.1:2419-6651 GCA_964577445.1 uncultured Myxococcales bacterium | reverse complement strand
CCCTGGACCTCGTCGAGGGCATGCAGTTCGATCGCGGCTACCTCTCGCCGTACTTCATCACCGACCAGGAGGGGATGCGAGTCGAGCTCGAGAACCCGCTGGTGCTGCTGGTCGAGAAGAAGATCTCGAACATGCGCGACATCCTCCCGGTCCTCGAGCAGGTCGCTCGGGCTAGCCGCCCGCTGCTGATCATCTCCGAGGACGTCGAGGGTGAGGCGCTGGCGGCGCTGGTCGTGAACCGACTGCGCGGCACCCTGCAAGTGGCGGCCGTGAAGGCGCCGGGCTTCGGCGATCGCCGGAAGGCCATGCTGCAGGACATCGCGATCCTCACCGGCGGCGACGTGATCAGCGAGGAGCTGGGCACCAAGCTCGAGAACGTGCAGCTCGCCGACCTCGGCTCGTGCCGCAAGGTGGTGCTGACCAAGGACGACACCACGATCGTCGAGGGTGCTGGCGACGAGACCGCGATCAAGGGTCGGATCGCGCAGATCCGCGCGCAGATCGAGGACACCACGAGCGACTACGACCGCGAGAAGCTGCAGGAGCGGCTGGCGAAGCTCGCCGGTGGCGTCGCGGTCATCAAGGTCGGCGCGGCGACCGAGACGGAGATGAAGGAGCGCAAGGCTCGCGTCGAGGACGCCCTGCACGCGACGCGCGCGGCGGTCGAGGAGGGCGTGCTCCCCGGCGGCGGCGTGGCCCTGATCCGCGTTCGGCAGGTCCTGGACTCGCTCAAGCCCGAGGACGCGCGGCGCTTCGGCGTCGAGCTGGTGCATCGGGCGGTCGAGGAGCCCCTGCGCCAGATCGCGGCGAACGCGGGCGCGGAGGCCTCGGTCGTCGTCGACAAGGTCGAGAAAGGCACGGGCGCGTTCGGCTACGATGCGCGCACCGACACCTACTGCGACATGATCGAGGCGGGCATCTTGGACCCGACGAAGGTCACGCGCACGGCGCTTCAGAACGCCGCGAGTGTGGCTGGGCTGCTGCTGACGACGGACGCGCTGATCGTGACGCACACGGCGGACGACGGCGACGACGATTAGTGACGGCGCGGCGCCCGTGACCTCGGTGGCGGGCGCCGCGATCGTGTCGGATCGGCTGAGGACGGAACTGATGGGTGACGAGAAAGTCATTGACGCGAGTGGTGGGCCCGGCCGCGCCGCCTCCGATGACGTCGCGGCGCAGCACCAGGGGGCCGACGACGTGGTCGCGGAGATCGTCGAGGGCGAACCCGCGGCCGACGACGCGTCGCAGATCGAAGACGTGCTTGCGGGAAGCGACGCGCGAACACTGAGGATCCGCCTGCTCGAACGCGAGCTGGCGGAGCGCGAGCAGACGCTCCACGAGTACATCCGGGCGCACAAGAAGGCGCAGGCCGACTTGGAGGCGTTTCGCGAGCGGCTCCAGCGCGATCACGCGAGCGAGATCGAGGCCGCACGGGCCAAGGTCGTCGAGCGGCTGCTGGACGTGCACGACAACCTCGCGCGCACGGTCGAGGCGGTGAGGATCGGCGGCGACGTCCACAGCCTGCGATCGGGCGTCGAGCTGGTCGAGCGGCAGTTTCTACAGCGGCTGCAAGAGCTGGGCTTGGTGCGGGTCGACCCCACGGGCACCCGGTTCGATCCAGGCTCGATGGAGGCGCTGTCGGTGATCCCGGTGGACTCGCCCGACAAGGACGGCACCGTGGTGGCGACGATTCGCTCAGGCTTCCGCCTGGGGGAGCGGGAGCTGCGACCCGCGTCGGTCGTCGTCGGTCGCTACCGGTAAGGCGCGGTCGGGCGCCGGGTCGGCCGGCGCCGCTGGGCAGGTCACTGGCCGGACGGGGCGCGTCCAGGTAGGCTCGGGCCTCGGGCTCCGGGGCGCTGGCTCAGGCGCCTTCGCGAGCGGGCTCGGAGGTCGCGCCTGTGGAGGAGATCGTCAACGGCCGCGTCGTCGCCGGCTTGCTCGCGTTCGCGGTGGCGCGCGACGGGGCCGAGGCCGTGCGCGAGCGCTTGCTCGAGCGCGGGTTGGCGCGCTGGACCATGGGGCCGACGACCGCCTGGGTAGACGACGCCGAGGTCGCGTTGCTCGCGGCGGCGCTGGGTGCGGACGGCGAGAGGCCGGAGAGCACGGCGCGCGAGGCTGGGTTCCACTCGCTGACCAGCCCGCCCCTTGAGCCTCTGGCTGGCCTGGTCGATCTCTTCCAGGCGCCGCGCGATCTCTTCGCGTCCTTTCCCAGTTTCGCGGCTTTCCTGGTGCGCGGGCCGACGCTCAGCGTGCTGGAGATCGAGGACTCGCGCGCCGTCATTGTGCTGGTGCCGCCTCCTGACCGCGGGGTGGAGGGCGTGGTCTTGGCCTTCTTGCTGGGCATCCTGGAGGGCATCCCGACGCTGTGGCGCTTGGCTCGGGGGCGATGCGACGTGTCGGTCCACGCGTCGGGTGCGAGCGAGGTGAAGCGGCGCTATCGCTTCGAGATCACCTGGTCTGGACGACCCGAAGGCCCCGCGCACGCGCCCGCGCCCATGCAGGCGACCAGCCGCGAGACCACGCAGACCATGGGCCAGGGGCTGCGGCTGGCCAGCCTGGGCCGCCTCGCGGCCGCTACCGCCCACGAGTTCAACAACGCGCTGACGGGGATCCTCGGCTACGCGGAGCTGGGGTTGCAGGCGACCGACCCGGCGACGCGGGAGCGCGCGTTCAACATCATCCGCGAGACCGGCGCTCAGGCGCACCAGCAGGTCGCGGCCCTGGTCCGTTTTTCGCGCGGGAGGCGACGCAGCGAAGCCCGCGACGACTCGATCGACCTCGGGCACGTCGCCCAGGAGGTCTCGGCCCTCGTCGGCATCATGTCGCGATCGGGGCGGGTCCGCGTCGAGCAAGACATGGTCGCGTTGCCGCGGGTCTCAGGTCGCCGCGAGGTGTACCTGCAGATCATCCTGACGCTGGTGCAGCACGCGATCGAGGCGATGCCAGCGGCCGGCGGCACGGTGCGGCTCTCCGGGCGCGTCGCCGGAGAGCAGGCGCGCCTGGAGGTGAGCGCCGATGAGCCGGGCGAGCGCAACCCGCGCACCCCTCCCCCGGTCCCGCGCGTCACGGCGGACCACGGGCTGGCCCGGGAGCTTCACGTCGCGGTTCTGGTCGCCAAGTCCATCGGGTGCCAGCTCGAGTTCGTGCCGGGCCGCGGCGGATTTCCCCGCGCGCTGTTGACCTGCCCGCTCTCCCTGGCGGACGCCGCGACGGCTCCCCGGCGCAGGGAGAGCGGCGTCCACCCAGGCCCCGACGCGGTCGGCAGCAAGCTCGAGGTCCTCATCGTCGACGATGAGCCGGTGATTCGGACACTGCTCGCCGACATCGTCACCCACCGCGGGCACGTCGCCACGACGGCGGAAAACGGCAGCGAAGGCTGGAAGCTGCTCGCCCAGCGGCACTATGACGTGGTGTTCCTCGACGTGGTCATGCCCGTGATGAGCGGGCTGGAGCTGCTCGAGCGGATGCAGACGATGAACCCGCGGCCGCAGGTCATCATCATGAGCGGCAAGCTGACCGATGCGGTGGAAGAGACCCTGCGGCAGCACCCCGGCGTGGCGATGCTCAACAAGCCCTTCCCGATGCAGCATGTGACCGAGCTGCTGGAGCGGCAGTCCCGAGCGGTCGCGGCCCGGGCGGCGCAGGGCGAGGGTTGACCCCCCCGCGCGCTTGCCGGGCCCGGCCCCCGTGTGGCACACAGATCGCGTCTCGGACCTGGACACACCATGCCTCGCTTCACTCGACCCCACGCACGCGCGGCCTCGGCGCGGGTCGCCACGGCGGTCTGGACGCTCAGCGCCCTCGTCGCCGGGGTGACGACTGGCTGTCGGGCCCCCCGGGACCCCGATCTGGAGCAGCGCGTGGCCGCGGCGGGCGCGGAGAAGCCGGGGGAGGCCCCCGCCCCCACCAGCGCGACGCCCGAGGAGCGGCCGACGGGCAGCGAAAAGACGGCGCACACGCCGCCGGTGCCCAAGGTCGCCGACGAGGTCCTGCGCACCCTGTCGTCCGATGAGCTGAAGTCCATCATGGGTGCGGTCGGCGGCGAGGGGCCCGTGCTCAGCGCGACCCTTCGGACGGCCAAAGGCGACATCCACTGCACGCTGGACGCTGAGGCGGCGCCGCAAGCCGTCGGGAACTTCATCGCGCTGGCGACGGCGCAGCGGCCCTGGCGTGACCCCGACACCGGCGAGCTGATGAAGACGCCCTTTTACGACGGGCTGACCTTCCAC
>CAZNZH010000315.1:0-2409 GCA_964577445.1 uncultured Myxococcales bacterium | reverse complement strand
GCGGGCGACGACACCCACGGCAGCCAGTTCTTCATCACGCTGCGCGCGTCCAAGAGCCTCGCCGAGCGCTACACACCGTTCGGCCGCTGCGGCGATCTGGACGTGGTTCGCGCCATCGCCGACGCGGAGAAGCTGCCGGTCGAGGGCTCAAAGACCCCGACGAAGGCGGTGGACCCCGTTCGGATCGACTCGGTCGAGGTCACGCGCCAGAGCGCTGAGTAGACGGCTGAGCGCCGAGTCGCGCTCCCACAGGGTCAGCGCTGGCCTTCCTCGTCGGGCGCGCTGCTCAGGACGTCATCTTCGTCCTCGAGCTCGCGGGTGAACACGCCCAGCGCCTTGTCGACGGCGGCGCCCAGGCGGCTCTTCTTCTGCCGCTCGCCGGGCTTGAGCCCCTCGCCGCGCCCCGCCGCCTTGTCCGCCCCCGCGTCTTCAGCGCGCGCGCCCGGCCCCCGCGCGGCGCTCCTGACCTTCACGCGCGGCTTGGGCATCAGCCCCTGATCGTTCGGGATAAACCGGATCTCCGTGCGCACCTCGAAGCTCACCGAGGTCAGGATCTTCTGCACCTCGCCCGCGATATCGAGGTTCTCGAGGAACTTGCGGATCTGCACCCCGACCACGCGCACGACCTCGTCTTTTGCGTTGTCGGTCTGCCGCATCACGTGGGAGAGCACCTCGCGGGGCACCGCTTCCCGGATCGCGTCGTCGGCCGACAGCGCCATGCGGATCCCCGAGGCCAGCGCTTTGCGCAGCCCCTCCGACACGCCCTGGCGCCCGTCTCGACCGGTGTCGGCCTCCGCCGCTTGGCGCGCCGCCTCCTCCGCCCGGCGCTCCGCTTCGCGACTCGCCGACTCGCGCGACGAGGGATCCCGCGGCGATCGGTCAGCCGGACGCTCCCCCGACCGCTCGCCCGTGGCCGCCTCGCGCGGACCGGTCTTGGGCTTGCCAGCCTCGCGAGCGCCGGCCTGGCGCCCCTCACCGCCCGGACCGTCTTCGTCCGCAGGCCCTTGCGCCCCCTCCTCGTCCGAACCGGTCATCCGCTCCTCCTCCCAACCACGCGTGCGCTCACCATAACCCGAGTCCTCAACATGCGGAGGCCATCGGCGTTAGGCAAGCCCGAATCCACCGGCCGCGGCCACGCCCATCGGCGCTCAAGCGCGACCCGCGACCCGCCCTCACCGATTCGAGCCACGGGATCCCGCCCGGCCCACGCCCCGGGCGCCGGGCGAAGGGCCGAGGCTCGAATTCCATTGACCCTTCCGGGGTGCATCTCTATCATGCTGCGGCTCCGGGCCTCCCGTGCATTTCGCCGGAAACCCCTTGTGAATCATGAAGATACCCTCGCTCAGCACCGCCGTGGACGAGATTGCCGACGCCGGGTGGCTCGTCCGTTGCGAGATGCCCGCGAGCTGGGTGGCTGAGAGCTTGCTCCCTGCTTACCAAGCTGAATCGCCGGTGAGCCTCGACATCGAGGCCCAGCGCATCGGTGACGCCGTGCACGTCCACGCCAAGGTGCGGATGCAGCTCGGTTTTTTGTGCAGCCGCACGATGGAGCCGGGGCATCAGACCCTGGAGTTGGACCTGCATGAGCTCTTCGAGCGCGGCCACTCGCACACGTTGAACCTCCGAGACGGCGTCGACACCGATGAGCTGGCGGGCGACGAGCCCTACCTCATCGCCGACGGCCGCCTCGATGTGGAGCCCTTTTTGCGCGAGCAGATCGTGCTCGCGCAAGATCCTTGGCCGGTCTTGGATGCCGGCGAAGGCGAGGATCGCGGGGAAGCGGTCCAGGATGCGCTCTGGTCCAGTGGGGGGAACGATGTCGACCCCCGTTGGGCGAAACTGAAGGACATTGAGCTGAGTTGAGCGGCGCTCAGGCGCCGCCTCGACCCTTTGCCGATAGGAGGCTGTGATGGCCGTCCCAACGAACAAGAAGAGTAAGTCCAAGCGCGACATGCGCCGTGCGAACCACGACCGCATCACGTTGCCGCAGGTCTCCCTGTGCATCCACTGTGGCGCCGACGTGCTCAGCCACCACGCGTGTCCCGAGTGCGGCTGGTACAAGGGTCGCGTCGCGATCCCCCAGCGCGTCGTCGCCGCAGCGCCCGAAGGCGACGGCGCCGCGAGCTGACCGTGCCCGCGCCCGCCTCGCGCATCCGGGTTGGCAGTGACCACGCAGCGATCGCGATGCGTCAGGCCGTGGTGCGCCATCTGCGCGAGGGCGGTTTCGAGGTCAGCGAGGTGGGGCCGGCGCCGGGTGAACGCAGCGATTACCCCGACGCGGCCGCCGATGTGGCCCGGGCGGTGGCGGAGGGCCGCGCCGACCGCGGGGTGCTGGTGTGCGGCACCGGCATCGGCATGAGCATCGCCGCGAACAAGATCCCCGGGGTGCGCGCGGCGCTGGTCCACGAC
>CAZNZH010000314.1:0-6653 GCA_964577445.1 uncultured Myxococcales bacterium | reverse complement strand
CCCACACGAGCTGGGCGAGCGCGTCGTCGTCGTGACGGGGCTCGCGGGAGACCCGCTCAACTTGGGTGGCCGCCAGGTCACCATCGAGGCACCGGCGACCGCCAGCCTCGAATGGAAGATACTGGCCGGGACGGCCGCGACGCGCGGTCCCAACGACCTGATGGTGGTGCCGACCGCCAGCGTGCCGGAGGTGCTGTCGCGGCTGGAACGGCTTGAGGCTCAAGATGGGTCGTGGGCTGAGCTGCGGAGCGATGTTCGGGCGAATCTGCCGCACGCGAGCACGATCCCGGAGCTCTTCGGCATGGTCACGGGGCGGCGATTGCCAGCGCTCGCTTCCGACGATATTGGCCATCGCGCGAGGGATTTGCAGACGATCTTGCTCTCCGGGCCGCGCGACGACGCCAAGCTGGTGCGTATCGCGGCGGGGGCCAAAGAGCTGCTCGAGCCCATCGTCCACGACGCCGACCAGCCCGGCAATAGCGCGACATTGCTCGCCGTGAAAGTCCTGGCGCGGCACGAGCGAGGCGAGGTCCGACGTGCCGAGGCGTTATTGCGGCGGGCGCTGAAGCACGCCGATGCGCTCGGCGAGGAGCTGCGCACCCACCTCCAGGCGCTCGATTGCAGACTCCAAGACACACGCAACGCGTTCACAGAAGCGCTCGCGTGTTTCCGCGACATCGTGACCGAGGACCGCGCGGGCGCCGAGCATCCCCATGTGCGGGCCATCGGCATGCGGATCCTGGCCCACGCCATGCGCGAGGCCGACATCCTGGGCGAGGCGGCGGTCGCCGGTCGCCTGGCAGACGAGCTGGATGGCGCCATTCGGGCCTACAGCGCCGACGCGGACTTCGCCGATGACCCGGTGGAGATCGCGCTCTCCACCGCGTGCGTGGCCGCCCATCGCCAAGGCGCCGAGGCCGCCCGCGACGCGCTCTTGGCTCTGCTCGGCCGGTGTCTGGACGCGCCCGATCTCGGCGCGGCGGTGCGCCCCACCATCAAGCCGATGCACCTGTTGGCCGCCGCGTGCGTGCGCGGCAACAAACACGCGCTCTTCGCCCAGTGGTTCGAAATCTGGCTCGAAAACCCAGGCGAACGCGAGCTGTCCGAGTTCCCAGGCGAGGCCGCCCCGCTCATCCAAAAGCTCGTCGAGATCTACGCCCACCTCGGCCGCTTCGAAGACGCGACCGATTGGAAGGACCGCCTGGAGGTCATGGCCGCGGAGGACGCCACCAACGACCTCCTCGAGGCCGAGTGTGCCCTCGCGCGGCTGGCACTCTACCGCGGCAGAGCGCGCGCAGACTCCCCGCCAGACCCGCCGGAATCACTGCTGCCCGACCTCAAAATCGTCATGGATTTCCACGCAGAAAGCGCCCTCATCCGCGCCCGCGCCGCCGCCCTCGCCCACGCGATCACCGACCGCGCAGTCAGCCTCAGCCGCCCAGCGCTCAGCCGCCACCTCGACGAGATCCTGCTCGCCCACATCGACTGACCTGACCGCCGCGTGCCCCGCCGCAACGCCGTTTCCCCATCACCGCCTCGGCGTCAGGCATCAACCCCAGCGCCCCCGGCGAGGCGAGGCCACCGTGCAGAAGACCAAGGGAATGGGCCCAAAAATAAACACGTCATCTTCGCGGCGGGTCGATCCCCATGAACGCGTCCTCGAGACCTCGGAGTATCCAGATACACCTTCGGATTTCGTGAACGCGTTCATGGGGCGCCTCCTCGCGCCGAAGCAGCATTTATTCTGGGCCAAATCCAAGGGCCGATTGAAGTCGCTGGCCGGTGGTGCCCTGGCCCGCTTGCTTCCCGGGCGGGCGGACGGCATCGCGCGGGACTTCGCTCGGCCCTATTGGGACGGCGGGGCGTCGGGCTCGCGGGCGGGCCGGCTGGTCGACTCGCTGATTCGATTTCACCTGGCCCACCGCGGCGCCCGCCAGGACGACGGGAGGTCGCTCGAGTCCATGCACCAGCGATTCTGGAGCGACCAGCGCGACGTCGAGTGGTTCGAGCGTTCATCGCGGGCCTTCGAGACCGAGACCTTGCCGCACCTGCGCGGGCCGGTGGCGGATTTGGCAGCGCGGCTGGCCGACACAGCCCTCGCCCGCGTCTGCGAGATCGGGACCGGGGACGGGCGCTTTCTCGAATATCTCAGCCAGAACCTCGCGCCGGGGGCCGCCTGCGTGGGGCTGGACCTGTCGGGCGAGCGCATGGAGCTCAACCGCGAGATCTACCGCGGCTTTGAGTTCCACGCCGGCGACGCCGCGGCCTGGATCCGCGAGCGCGGCGTCGACGGCACGCTCTACGTCACCAACGGCGGCGTCTTCGAGTATTTCAGCCAGGGCTCACTGGCCGCGCTGCTCGGGTTCATCGGCCGCACCCAGCCCCACAGCGCCGTCGCGCTCTTCTTCGAACCCGTCGTCAATGATCACGCCCTCGACCGCGAGCCGGGCTCGCGGCTGACGACCGCCGGCGAGTATTCGTTTTCCCATAATTACGCATACTTGCTGCGGCGCGCGGGCTTCCGCGTCGAGTCGATCACCGACGACCGCCTCGCCGGCTACCGCGCCATCACGCTCTTCGCGACCGTGGACGAAAAAGGCCCCGCGCCTTCGGAAAAGCGCGGGGCCTGACGGCTCACTCGGAGCGCCGCGGCGGGCGCGCTCAGCGGCCCGGTCAGGGGCGCAGGTCACGCGCCGGGGCCGGCCTCATTCGCCTGACGCAGGTGCCCCCGGCGCAGGTGGAGCCGGCGTGACCGCCTCCGGATTCAGCGCGTCCAAGGCTCGCTTGGCCTTCGCGGTCTCCTGCTCCATCTGCGCCACGTCCTGCTCCGCCTCGCGCTGTTTCGTCTCGCGGTCCGCGAGCTGCTGCCGAAACTGCTGATGCTCCTTTTGCTGGTCCTCGGTCTTGTCGCCTCCCCGCGCCTCGGCGACCCCGTCGAATTTGACCAGCTCGTACTTGGCCTGCGCCGTCCACCAAGCCGCGGTGAGCGCCTTTTTCCGCGCCCTGCGCTCGTCCACCACCGCCTTGGCGTGCTCAAGTCGCGCCTGCTCAAGCCTCAGCGCCTGCTTTTTGTCCGCCACTACCTTGCGGTTGGTGTCCTGCGCCTTGCCGTGCTCCCCCTTCGCGACGGCCTCCGTCTGCTCGTAGGTCGCCCGCGCCACGGCCTTGTCGGCGTCGCGGATGCTCTTCGCTGCGCCGATGGCCTCCCCCATCCGCGATGCGTCCGGCTTGGCCGCGTGCTCCGCCTTCGCCGCCTCCTCCGACGCCTTGTAGCGCGTGTCCGCGAAGTCATCGGCCGCGTCGCGTGTCTTGTCGGCGGCCTTCAGCTTCGCCTTCAGCTCATCGTCCGTCTTGCCGATCCTGTCCTCGGCGTCGCGGACCGCTCTCTTCGCCTTGCGGACCCGCTCATCCGCGCGCTTCGCGTCCGCCCTCGCGTGCTCGATCTGAGCGTCCATGTCGCCGATGAGTCGCTTGGCGCGGGCGGCTTCCTGGCTGGACACGTCCGCCATGACCCGCTGCTCGGCCGAGAGCGTCTTCAACGCCTCCTCGCTGACCGTGTACGACAGCCCGCCGCCGCAAGCCTGAATCAACAGCGCTGCGGCCCGGACACCCACCAGCATCATCGTCTGTCGCATCGAATCCCCCTCAGGTTAGCGCGAAGGGTAGGCGCCCTTTCGCCGTGGACAACGCCGACCCGCCCCACGACACGACTTTCGCCTCCCATCGCCCCCGCGCCGCCGCCACCCTCGGGCGCGCCCCCCGCGGCGGTCTCCGCGGTTCAGTCCGGCAGCACCGGCCCCTTCGCGAGGTAGAGCAGCCGGCACGACGCCCCGATCGCGGTGTCGTTCGGCGGGTTCAGGCGATCCTCCGCGCCCTCGCCCTCGCGAACCCCGATGAGCAGCACCCCGTGGCTGAGCTTCAGCGTGTCGGCCAGGTCGCCGAACGTCGTCGGCGTCGCGACCCCCTCGGGCAGGCGTCCGATGTAGAGGCTGTGCGCGCCAGCGCTCGCGACCGACCCCACGATGGCCGCCGTCCCCGGCATCTGAACGGCGTGGGCGAGCAGCGAAAACCCCAAGCGCGTCGACTGGATGACCTCGTCTGCGCCCGCGGTCTCGGCGTGGTCGACGTTCTCGGGGTCCAAGATCTCCGCGACGATGTGCAGCGGGCGTTCGCGCCGCGTGGTCAGCGGCTGCTTCGACAGATACGAGCGGATCGTAAACGCGGTCATGATCGTCACGGCGTCCGCCTGCTGCGGCAGCGCCGTGCGCAGCCCGACGATGATGACCGCGCGCGCGCCGACGAGATCCGCCTTGTCCAGCTCGCTCTCCTTGGTCGGGTCGCCGTCGATCCACGTCATGTCCGGCGGGATGTCCTGCGGGCGCTCGCCGGGCGCCATGACCAAGACGGGCACGGACGTGGGGACCTCCTCGCGCACCGTGTCCAGCAGCATCCGCGCGCCCGGGTGGTAGCCGCAGATGATGACGTGGTCGATGAGGTTGTTCATGCGATGTTGCTCCTCGTTGAAGGCGAGCGCGCTGGTCATCAGCGTGCGCCCGACGATGCCCGCGAAGACGGCCAGGGTGAGCATACCGCCCATCATCAGGACGCTCCCGATGACGCGGCCGAGCGGCGTGACCGGCGAGATGTCGCCGAAGCCGACGGTGGTCAGGGTCACCAGCGCCCACCAGAGCCCGTCGGCCATGCTGGCGACCGCCGGGTTCGCGTGGCGCTCGCTGAGCCAGACCGACAGCCCGCCCAGCAGCACCTCGACGCCGAGCATGCTGAACGCCGCGTAGTAGAGGAGGCGGTTGTCGATGAGGGCGCGGGTGAGGCTGGCGAGCGGGTTCGAGTACTTGAACAGGTGCCGCACGCGCACGAGGCGCAGCAGGCGCAGGGCTCGCAGGCCGCGGAGCTCGGGGATGAGCGCCAGCACCGTGACGATGTCGATGAGATTGAGGGGTTCGACCGCGTAGAGCAGGCGGCCGCGGAGGGTGGCGCGCAGGCGAGCGGCGGGGTCGAAGCGGTAAAACGCCAGCTCGGGTGGGCGGTATGAGCCGATGCGCAGGGTGATCTCGACGCCGAAGATCAGGAGGACGATGCGGTCGACCAGCGCGTAGGTGCTCGATTTGGTGAGATCGACCGCCGTGGCCAGCTCGAGCAGGAAGAGCACCACGCTGACGACGATGAGCAGCCAGATCGCGCCGTTGACCACCTTGTAGAGGCGGGTCTCGGGGCGGTGAAAGGCGGTGTGGACGAGCTCGGCGAGGGGGTTCATGCGCCCCGGTCTTCGCGCGGGCGGTGCTCGCTGTCAAAGGGGGGCGGCGCGGGCGGGTCGGCGCGGACCAGGCGGAAGGCCTCGCGGCGCAGGCGGTGGCGGACTTTTAGCCCCATGGCGTCGTGGCCGCCGATGCGGGTGAGCCAGGCGTTCAGGGCGGGGCGGGCGGCGTCGGGGGCCGCGCGGTAGGCGTCGAGCGGGCGCTGGGCTTTGAACTGGGTGAAGGTCAGCAGGCGGCGGATGTCGGCCGCGCCGTCGAGGCTGAACGGGATATAGCCCAGGGCGCGGGGGACGCGGCGGGCGCCGGCGTGGGCTTCGCAGTAGGCGTCGACGGTGCTGATGACCTCGCAGACGTAGGGCCACTGGTCGGCGAAGAGCGCGTGGAAGATGGGGTCGAGGGTGTCGGGAACGTAGTCGCCGTCCAGGTAATCGGAGGGTTCGGGGCTGCCGTCGGTCAGCCGCGCCATCCACGCGCACACGGCGGGCGCGGCGTCGAAGAGGGCGGTCGTCGCGGGGTCGCGGAAGAGGTGAGCGTAGAGCGGGCCGTAGAGCGCGAAGTCCGCGCGGCAGGGGCGGCCGCCGAGGATGTAGGGCTGGTCGGCGAGGTGGGTCTGCAAGGTGGCGATGAGGGCCTCGGTGCGCGACTCGAGCGGCCCGATGGTGCGCTCGGTGACGCCCAGCATCGGCAGGTAGGCCTGCATCCGGGCGGCGACCCGGGCGGCCAGCGGGCGGGCGAGCAGGCGCGGGAGCCACGGGAAGCCGCAGCGCGCGAACTCGTCGATGGCGAAGCGGCGGTTGGCCGGGCGGCTCCAGCGGTAGTGCAGCGCGGTCATGGGGAGCCACTCGTCGGCGTAGAGCTCGAGCAGCAGGCTGGCGACGTGCTGGCGCGGGCCGAGCGCGGCGCGGCCCGGCTCGGGGTGGGCGAGGTCGACCTCGTCGAGGATCTCGGCGGAGTCTTGGCGCCACGAGCCGTCGGCCATCCGCACGGTCGGCATGACGAAGGTGCCGACGGCGCGCTTGATGGTCGTCATGAGCGTGGGCACCGACGGCGCCCGCTCGGCAAACCGCACGCCCTTGGCGCGCATGCCGACGACGACCTTCTGGGTGTACGGCGAGACCGGCCAACCATAGACGACGCAGCCGTGAAACGAGGTGGCGCTGCTCACGGGGGGGTCCGGGGTGGCGAGGGAGGTGGCGTGGCGAGCGCTCCGCAGCTTCGCCTACAGAAAGTGACGCGATCTCGGGCGGGCGGTCAACCGAAGTGCCGGTGCAGAAGAGCGCAGTGCGGTGAGCCGCGCGCGGATTCGCGGCAGAGTCGGCGGTGTCGATGGCGGGGCGGCGCAGACCCACGCCCAAGACGCCGCCGCCATCGACGCCG
>CAZNZH010000313.1:0-6653 GCA_964577445.1 uncultured Myxococcales bacterium | reverse complement strand
GGACAGCGCCACCGCCGGAGCCGACGTGGGCGAGATCGTCGTCGCAGAGCGCCATCTCGGCGTCGCGGCCGACGGTGTAGGCGGCGAGATCGGCGCTGGGCACGACGCCGAGGCGCATGGCCTCGAGGGTCAGGGCGGCGACGTCGCGCTCGCGGCTGCCCTGGTAGCGGGCGGGGGCGGCAGGCGCGGGGGAGGGCGCGGCCTCAGCGGCGCCGGACAGGGGCGTCAGCTCTCGGGCGGGGATCTCCAGGGGCAGCGGCCGCGAGTCGAAGGCCACGACCGCCGCGCGGCCACCGCGGCGCCAGGACTGGACCTCGCCCACGCCGTGCAGCGGGTGCTGGACCCGCGGGCGCCCGCTCTGGGGGCGTGGGCTGCGGCTGAAGACGTCGTCCATCGCGCGGGGCTCTCAGAAGTCGGAGAAGTCGTCGTCGTCGCCGCCCGCGCTGGGGTTCAGCGCCTCGTAGCCCCCGAGCACGAGCTGACGGGCGGTGGCCTCGTCGAGGCGGAGCTCCCCGTCGATCATCTGGCGGTGCAGCAGATCGACCCAGCTCTTGACGAAGAGGCGGCGGTGGTTGACCTCGAACATCGCCTCGACGCAGGCCACCGCGAGCTGGCGCGAGTTCTGCCGCTGAAGGGTCGCGTCGAGCTGGCACTCGCGCGCCTCCTCGAAGACGCCGAGCACTTTTTCGCCGATGCGGTCGAGCAGGTCGATGGGGTCGAGATCGAGCTTCTCCAGGTCGATGAGCACGGCCTGGGGGCTGCGCACGCTCAGGGGTACCGGGCTCTTCAGGCGCTGCTGAAGTGCGGGGTAGTCCGGCACGACGTTGCGCAGGAACTCGGGCGGGACGGCGTAGACGAAGAGCGTGTTGGGGAGCTGGTGGCGCCCGCAGAGGTCGATGACCTGCCGCAGGTTGTCGCCGATGGCGTGGCTGCGCTTGGCGCTGACGCTGAGGTTTCGGTCGACCTCGTCAAACAGGAGGGCGGTGCCGGCGAGCCCCAGCGCGACGACCATCTGGGTGACGCAGCGCAGCATCGTGAAGCCGTTGGCCTTGCCGAGCTGCTCGTAGACGCCGGCCTCGCGCAGCTCGCCGGGCGGGACGGGCTCGCCGAGCAGCCAGGCCTCGAGGCGGCGCTCGAGCGCGGTGTCGCCGCGAAGCCACGCGAGGCCGAGGCCGACGACCGCCTGCCGAAAGGAGTGGCTCTCGCAGGGCGCGCGCGCGACGGTCTTGTCCAGCCAGCGGGCCACCTCGTCGCGGGCGCGGGCCTCGGCCTCGGCGGTCTCGGGCGCACCCAGCGCCGCGCTGACCCGGGCGACCTCGGCGTCGACGCGGCTCCGGATGAGGTCGCCGATGCCGATGTCCGGGGTCGCCAGGGGGTTCGCCGGGCGCAGGGCGAGGCGGCGCGCGACCGCGCGATAGACCTTGAAGCTGTCGTCGTAGGGGCACTCGGCGGGGGACAGCTCGACCACGGCCGTCGCGAACCCGTGCTTCCAGGCCAGCTCGCGCACGCAATAGAGGAAGTGGGTCTTGCCGCCGCCGTAGTAGCCCTGGACCAGCTTGAAGCTGGCGCCGATGCGCAGCAGCGTCTGGAAGTACTCGTAGTCGAGGACCCGGAGGTAGCCCTCGTTGCCGACGTTGATGCGGCTCACGTCGTGCTCGGGGGGCTGGCCGCCCTCGCCCAGGCGCTGCAGGATGTGCCGGGCCACCAGCCGGCGCGTGGTCGCCTCGTCAGGGCCGGTCATGGGGTCGGTCATCAGGGGCTCCCCGCCGCCACGAAGCGGACGGACAGGTAGTACTGCCCTTCGTCGGCCGTCGTCGGGATGTAGAGCACGTTGCGCTTGTCGCGGGTCGCGCCGCCCGTGGCCGTGCCCAAGTCGATGCGCCGGCCGCCCTGCTCGAGCGCGCCCTCGCGGCGCAGGCGCTGGAGCTGGTAGGCGAGGAGGTAGCGCGGGTAGTCGCTCATCTTCGACAGCGGGGTCTTTCGCCAGCGCCCGCTGTCGGTGGCGAGCAGGCCCAGGGGGGCGAGGAGGTCGACCAGGTCCACGCGATCACCCGGCTCGGCCTCGCGGGCGGCCAGCACGAGGCGGTAGGCGGCCAGGGCGGAGCGGAAGAAGCGCTCGGTGGGCTCGGCGGCGTCGCGGATGAGGGCCATCGCCTTGTCGCGCTGGGCGAGGATCTCCTTGGCGTCGAGCCCGGCCTCCATGACCGGCTCGCGCGCGTAGGTCAGCCGCGCCACGCCCGCCTCGAAGTCCAGCTCACAGCCGAGCGGCGCCAGCAGCAGGGTCGGTGGGCTCTCCGAGAGCACCCGCACCGGCACGCCGTCGGCTTGAGCGAGGCGTTGCAGCGGCCCCATGACCGACGCGCGCCGCTCGGTCCGCAGGCGCTCGAGGTGCCGGCGAAGCCCGTCCGCGAGCTGTGCCCGCTCCGCCTCGAGCCCCAGCCCGCCCAGCTCCGCCCCCTCGAGCGCCCCCAGCTCGCGGCCCAGCGCGTCGATGCGCTCGAGCGCGCCCTTCTTGCACAAGGCATCGAGCGCCTTCTTGGCCTTCTCCGCCGGCTTCAGCGCCTCGCGCAGCGCGTCCCTGAGCGGCGCCGGATCGGGGCAGCCCTGCGCTCGCGCCGCAGCAGCCGCTGCCGGATGGTGCCCATCGTCCACGTCCCCGCGCCTCCTCGCCGACCCTAGGGTGACTTGCACAGCGGTCCACGGGGTGTCAACGGAGGCTCACCCGTCGAGCGCGCCCGCCGCCGCGCGTCAGACGCCTGCACGCGCCCGCGCAGTCCCCCCGCGTGAGCCGTCGCTGTCACCACCGGACTGCATCAGCCAAGCTTGACGAGCTGCTTGCCGAAGTTGCCCCCCTTGAGGAGCGCGATGAGCCCCTTGGGCGCGTTCTCGATGCCGTCGACCACCGACTCGCGGTACTTCAGCTTGCCCTGGGCGAGGTACCCGGCGAGCTCCTTCACGCCCTCGCCGTAGCGGTGCTGCCAATCGAACACGATCATGCCCTGCACCTTGATGCGGTTGACCAGCACCGCGCCCAGGCTCTTGTAGGCGTAGGGCTCGGTCGCGTTGTACTCGGAGACCATGCCGCAGAGGACGACGCGCGAATGCAGGCTCATCATGCGCAGCAAGGTGTCGAAAATCTCTCCGCCGACGTTCTCGAACAGCACGTCAACCCCTTTGGCACAGGCCTCGCGCAGATCCCGTGCCAGGTTGCCCGCCTTGTAGTCGACGCAGGCATCGAAGCCCAGCTCGTCCACCACGTACTTGCACTTCGCTGGCCCGCCGGCGATGCCCACGACGCGGCAGCCCGCGATCTTCGCGAGCTGCCCCACCACGCTGCCCACCGCGCCGGAGGCCGCCGACACCACCAGGGTCTCGCCTGCCTTGGGCGAGCCGATCTCGTTCAACCCGAAGTACGCGGTCATGCCCGGCATGCCGAGCACACCGAGGTAGTACGACAGCGGCACATGGCTCGCGTCGACCTTCAACAGCTCGTCGCCCTTCATGCAGCTATAGAGCTGCCAGCCGGCCGCGAGCACGGTGTCGCCCTGCTTGAACCCCGGGTGCCTCGACTCCACCACCTCCCCCGCGGTCTGCCCGACCATCACCTCGCCGATCTGCACCGCCGGGACGTACGACTTCGTGTCGTTCATGCGCCCGCGCATATAAGGATCGAGCGACAGCCACTGATTTCTGACCAGCACCTCGCCATCCTTCGGCCGCGGCGCCTCGGACTCGACCAGCTTGAAGTTGCCTTCAGTCACCCAGCCACTGGGGCGGCTGGCGAGTGTCCATGCTTTGTTGGTCGTCATGTCAGCTCCTCGCCCATGCCCATGTCACCGTGCGGCGGCGCCTGTGATCTCGCGGATTTGCAGGCAGCGCCTTGGGGTCGAGATCATCGACGACCGGACCAGCGCCCGGGCGTCGAGCCTCCGCTCGCGCTGCTGAAACCCCGTCGCCTCGATGAGCGCGGAGAGCGCCGCGCCGGGAAGGGTTGTCTCGAACACGTCGCGAGCCGCCGAAACCTCCATCCCGAGCTCCTCAGAAGCCCTACGCCCCGAGGCCGAGAGGACCATGGGCGATCCACCGCCGCAAGCCCGGGGCGGTTTTGCGTTGGATGTGTTCGGAATCGCTCAGGTCCTCGCGCCAAGGTGACACTGACAGGCTTCAACCTGGCCCCATCCGGGCTGGCCCACCAGCCGCTGGTGACCGGCGCGCCGCGGTCAGCCCGCGCGCTTGAGGAACTCCGTCTTCAGCATGATGACCACCTTGTCGACGCGCCCCTCCACGTGGGTTGGGTCATCGCCCAGGCGGATGTTCTTCACCAGGGTCCCGCGCTTGGCCGTGAAGTTCGCGCCCTTGACCGCCAAGTCCTTGATGAGCGTGACCGAGTCGCCGTCCGCCAGGGGCGTCCCGTAGCTGTCCACCGGCACCGCGCTCGGCTCGCCGGCAGGCGCGAGGGCCCGCTCCGCCCAGGCCCGTGTCTCATCGTCCAGATAGACCTGCCCGAGCAAATCGGTCGCCCACGGCTGCCCCACCATGCGATGGAGCAGCCGAAAGCTCAGCACCTGCACTGCCGGGACCTCGCTCCAGATCGACTGCTGAAGGCAAAACCAGTGCGCGCCCTCGAGCGCCTCCCCCGACGTGGCCCCGGGCCCGCAGAGCTTGCAGACCACCACGCTGGTCGCCGCGTCGCCCTCCACACCCGGGTCCACGGCCAAAACACCCAGCCCCGCGGACGATCCGCACAGCTCACAACACCCCTTCGAGCGGGTCTTCAGTTCTTCCACGGGGCTCTCCTTTTTGCGCTGCCTCGGCCCAGCGCGCCACTCCGTCACAGCCGATCTCGGGTGTGTCTTAGAACCGCTACGCCCGAGATCGGCTGCGACAGAGCCATACCGCATGGGGCCCAGGTCGGGTATTCCAAAAGCCGGCGGCACGCTGCCCGCGGGGCGAGGGCGCGCGGGCCGTGGAGGTCGGGCATGGGCAGGCGGAGGGCTCGATCTCGGCGGCGGATCGGCTGTTCTCCCCGCCGGGTCTTGGCTTGGAGCTCGCGCTGGCTCACACCTTGGGGAATCGGAGGCGACCGTCGCGTGTCGGTAGCATCGCGCCGTCGCGGGCGGGGGAGGTTGTCGCTATCTTTGGGCGCCTGGCCATCCGCGGCAGCCGCCTCGGTTGGCGGTGCCCGTGGCGCGTTGAGTCTTGACCTGTCTTGCCTTCCGGCGACTATGGAGGTGCATGTGTCACACGCTTCTCGCGGTCTTGGTGTCGTGGTGGGCGCTCTGGCCTTGTGGGCGCTCTCGGCCGCTGGCTGCGACGAGGGCGCCGCGGGGGGCGTGGCGGCGGACGGGGCCGTGCGCTGCGGTGCCGGGCGGTCGCTGCTCGAGCTGGCCGCGCCGGACGGGCTGAGCGTCGAGCGGTGGTGTGTCGACGGCGCGAAGGCGGCCGACGGGCCCTACGCGCGCTTGGGGTTGCCGGCCGAGAATCTCCTGGTGAGCGGTGGGTTTGCTCAGGACCGCGCGGAGGGCTCCTGGACGGCGCGCTACCCCGACGGCGCGCTCCGGTACGAGCACGGCTACCGCGCCGGGCTGGCGTGTGGCGACTGGCGCGACCTGACGCCGGCCGGCGAGGAGACGCGGCACCGCTACGCCCCCTGCGACCCGAAGGAGGACCCGGCGGCGGCCTTTCGCGCGCCGAGTACAGCCGACTTCGGCTTTGACGGCGTGACCTGCCCGGGCGGCGGCGCGGTCGTCAGCGGCGGACCCCACGACCCCAACGCGCGCTTCTGCGTCCAGGGCCAGACCCGCAGCGGACCCTACGGCCGCTGGGCCGACCCAGCGCTGAGCCAGAAGATCGCCGACGGGAGCTACGCCGGCGGCCTGCGCGACGGGCCCGAGCGCACCTGGACCCAAGGCGGCGTGCTGGCGTCGAGCGGCGCGTGGAAGGCCGGCGAGCGGGTGGGCTCCTGGAAGCGCTACGACCCGGACGGGTGGCTGGTCTCCGAGGGCGGCTACGCGGCCGGGCTCAAGACCGGCACCTGGATCGAGCGCTACCCCGGCGGCACGCTGCGCGCCGAGCGCGGATATGCGGCGGGGCTACAGGACGGGGCCGAGCACACGTTCTTCGCGGACGGCGCTCCGGAGACAGACCTCATGTGGGCCCAGGGCCAGCGCCAGGGGCCCATGACGCGCTATCGCCCGGGCGGCGGGATGGCTGAAACGGGCGCCTACGCCGGCGACCTGCGCCAGGGCCGCTGGACTGTCTGGGCCGAAAACGGCGAGACGGTCGAAGAGGGCGACTACGCCCTCGGCCGGCGGACCGGCGTCTGGAAGGACTTCTCGCCCGACGGCACCCCGCTCTCCGACCTCATCTGGTCCCCCGCCGCTCCACCTCCCGCCGCCTCCGACTGCCCGCTCCCACCTCCGACCTTCTCCGCCACCCTCACCCCTGCTGGCTGGACCCTCACGGTCACCCCCATCGCGCGCGGCCTCCTCCCAGCCACCCCGCTCACCACCGTCACCTTGACCACCCCTTCGGCCCCCACCGTCACCGCCGCTTGGCCCTCCTCCTCGGCCGCCGCGCCGCCCGCCCTCACGTCCGCCCCCGTCACCTCGCCGACCTCCTTCACGTGGACCACCTCGGACGACGCGCATCCC
>CAZNZH010000312.1:0-6673 GCA_964577445.1 uncultured Myxococcales bacterium | reverse complement strand
ACCCCAGCCTTCGCCGTGCTCAAGTTCGGCGGCTCGAGCGTGGCGACCGCGCCGCGATGGGAGCGCATCGCGCGCGTCATCGCTGAGAGCCTCGCGTCGGGCGAGCACCCGGTCGTCGCCTGCTCGGCGCTCGCCAGCGTGACCGACGCCCTCGAGTCCGTGGTCGCGGCCGTGGAGTCGGGGCTGAGCACCGAGGCTGCGGTCGCTGAGCTGTGGGCAAAGCACACCGCGCTGGCCGCCGACCTCGGCGACGACGTCGACGCCGCGTTGGGGACCGAGCTGGCCGAGCTCCGCGCCACCATCGCCTCCGCCGAGCCAGGCCAGCCGCCCCACGCGCGCTGGCGAGCCCGCCTCCTGGCCACCGGCGAGCTGATGTCGACGCGCCTGGGCGCCGCGTTCCTCGCCCGGTGCGGCTTGGCCGTGCGCTGGGTGGACGCCCGCACCTTGCTGCGCGCCGAACCCGCCGCCGACAACGCCGGGGCCGAGGCCTACCTCTCCGCTCGCTGCGCGCACGTCACCGACGAGACCGCCCGCGCCCGCCTCGCCTCCCATGGCGGCGCAGCCACGATCACCCAGGGATTCATCGCCCGAAACGCCGGCGGCGAGACGGTGCTCCTGGGCCGCGGCGGCTCCGACACCTCCGCCGCCTACCTCGCGGTGATGCTCGACGCCGCCCGCCTCGAAGTGTGGACCGACGTCCCGGGCATGTTCACCGCCGACCCCCGCCGCGTCGACCGCGCCCGCCTGCTCCGCCGCATCACCTATGAAGAGGCCTCGGTCCTCGGCTCCCTCGGCGCCAAGATCCTTCACCCCCGCTGCCTGATGCCGGCGAGCGACCGCGGCATCCTCCTCGGCATCCGCTGGACCGACCGCCCCGACGTCCCGGGCACCCTGGTCGGCCGCGGCCCCGGGTTCGACAGCCCCGGCATCAAGGCCGTCACCTCGCGCAAGAACCTCTGCCTGGTCCGCATGCGCCGCGAGCTCGACTGGCAGCCCGTCGGCTTCATGTCCGACGTCTCGCGCTGCTTTCACGACCAGGGCCTGTCGATGGACCTCATCTCCAGCTCGCCGGCGGAGATCCGCGCCACCATCGACCTCGGCGCCCACCCCGACGCTCGCGACCGGCTGCCGGACCTCATCGCCGACCTCGGCCGCCTGTGCCAGCCCACGGTCAGCCTCGGCATGGCCAGCGTGTCCGTCGCCGGCAGCCGAATCAGCGAGGAGATGCCTCGCATCGCGGGCGTTCTGGAGCTGCTCGGCGGGCCGGCTGTCCACCTCGTCTCCCACGCCGCCGACGACACCCACGTCAGCTATGTAGTGGACGCCGCCATCGCGGGTGACCTGCTGCTGGCGGTCCACGACGCGGTCTTCGCCGAAGACGTCGACCACAGCGCGCTGGGCCCGGTGTGGCGCGAGCTCGCCGCCGCGCCGCCGGCTGAGCTGCGCGCCCTGCCCCGTGCGCAGCCCCTTCGACAGGCAGGCGTCGCGTGAGCGCCGCCCCACAGCCCACCGCCCTCAGCCCCGCCATCACGCTCCGCGCGCCTAGCGTCACTGACGGCGCCCGCGCCTTCGCCCTGGTGCGCGACGCCGGAAACCTCGAGCCCAACACGCGCTACGCCTACCTGCTGCTCTGCACGCACTTCGCCGACACCTGCCTCATCGCCGAGCGCGGCGGCGAGTGCGTCGGCTTCGTCGCCGCCTACCGCCCGCCAACCCACAAAGACACAGTGTTTGTCTGGCAGATCGGCGTCAGCGCAGCCGCCCGCGGCCAAGGGCTGGCCAAGCGGATGCTGGACGCCCTCGTCGAGCAGCCGGGCTGCCGCGGGGTGCGCTTCGTCGAGGCCACCGTCGCCCCCTCGAACCTGCCCTCACGCCGGCTCTTTCAGAGCTTCGCCCGCGCCCACGACGCCCCCTGCGACGTCACCACCGGCTTCACCGCCCCTCACTTCGCCCCTGACATTCACGAAGCCGAAGCGCTCTATCGCATCGGCCCCATCAAAGTGTGCCAATGAACACCACAATCAAACGCCTCGAGTCCGAAGTCCGCAGCTACAGCCGCTCCTTCCCCGTGGTCTTCGACCGCGCCGAGGGCTCCGCGATCTACGACCGCGAGGGCAAGCCCTACCTCGACTTCTTCGCGGGCGCTGGCGCGCTGAACTACGGCCACAACGAGCCCCATCTCCGCGAGGCGCTGGTCGAGTACATCAGCGGCGCCGGCATCTCCCACGCCCTGGACATGGCCACCGAGGCGAAGGTCGCCTTCCTCGAGGCCTTCGAGCGGCACGCGCTCCGCCCGCTCAACGCGCCCTACAAGGTGATGTTCCCCGGCCCCACCGGCACCAACGCCGTCGAGGCCGCGCTCAAGCTGGCGCGCAAGGTCACCGGCCGCCCGGGCATCGTGTCCTTCACCAACGCCTTTCACGGCATGACCCTGGGCTCGCTGGCGGCGACCGGAAACGCCGGCAAGCGCGGCGGCGCCGGCGTCGAGCTCCACAACGTCACGCGCATGCCCTTTGACGGCTACCTGGGCCGCGGCACCGACACCCTGGAGTACATCGCGGCGTTTCTCGACGATCCCTCAAGCGGCGTCGACCCGCCCGCGGCCTTCATCGTCGAGACGGTGCAGGGCGAAGGCGGCGTCAACGTGGCGTCCGCGCCGTGGCTGCGCGGCCTCGCGGCCATCGCGCGCCAGCACGGCTCGCTGCTCATCGTCGACGACATTCAGGTCGGCTGCGGCCGCACCGGCCCGTTTTTCAGCTTCGAGGAGCACGGCCTTTTGCCTGATATCATCTGCCTGTCCAAGTCGCTGTCGGGCTTCGGGCTGCCCTTCGCACTCACCCTCTTTCGGCCCGAGCTCGACATCTGGGAGCCCGGCGAGCATAACGGCACGTTTCGCGGCAATAACCTCGCGTTCGTCACCGCCACGGTCGCGCTCGAGCGCTACTGGGGCGACGACGCGCTGTCGAGGTCCGTCGCCGAGAAGGCCAAGCTGGTGCACAAGCGCCTCGAGGCCACGGGCCGCCGCCACGGCGGGACGGCGCGTGGGCGCGGGCTCATCCGCGGGCTGGCGTTTGACGAGCCGGCCATCGCCGGGGCCGCCGCGCGCGAGGCCTTTACGCGCGGCCTCATCATCGAGACCTCGGGCGCCCACGACGAGGTGCTGAAGCTCCTGCCGCCGCTGACCATCGACCGCGTCTCGCTCGAGCGCGGCCTGGACATCATCGACGCCGCCGTCGACGCCGCCGTGCGCACACGACGTCCGCGCGCGGTCCCGGCCAACGCCGTCGGGAGCGTCGGATGATCATACGCCGCCTCACAGAGTTGCCGCCTGAGCGCACGGTGTCCGGCGAGACCTGGGTCAGCCGCCGCCTGCTGCTCAAGGCCGACGGCATGGGCTTCTCGCTGCACGACACGGTGCTCCACGCCGGCACCGAGACCCACATGGAGTACGCCCATCACCTCGAGGCCGTGTACTGCATCGAGGGCGAGGGCAGCGTCGAGGTCGTGGCCACCGGCGAGCGCACGGCCATCGCCCCCGGCACGGTCTACGCGCTCAACCTCCACGACAAGCACATCCTGCGCGCTGTCACCGCGCTCCGTATGGTCTGCGTCTTCAACCCGCCGCTCATCGGCCACGAGGTCCACGACCCCAGCGGCGCCTACCCGCCTTCGGAGTAGCTCACGGTGACCGCCACCGTCGTGAGCTTCGGCGCCTGCTTGCTCTTCTTCATGGCCGTGGGCCTCTGGTCGGCGCGCCACCGGTCGGCGACCACCGAGGACTACCTGGTCGCCGGCCGCAGCGTCAGCCCGTGGCTCACCGCGCTGTCGAGCGTCGCCACCAACAACAGCGGCTTCATGTTCATCGGGCTGATAGGTTTTACCTATCGATTCGGCGTCCAGGCCGTGTGGCTACAGGGCGGCTGGCTGGTCGGCGACTTCATGGTGTGGCTGTGGATTCACCGCCGCGTGCGCGAGGTCTCAGGGCGGCTCAGCGTCCACTCGGTGCCCGCCCTGCTCGCGACGCGCGACGACGGCTCGGTGGTGCGGCTGACCATCGTGCTCAGCGGCCTCCTGACCTTCTTCTTCTTGGGCGGGTACGCCGCGGCCCAGCTACGCGCCGGCAGCACCGCGCTCGAGGTCCTCTTCGGCTGGGACCCGCGCCTGGGCGCCATCATCGGCGCGGTCATCGTCGTGCTCTACTGCTACTCGGGCGGCCTGCGCGCCTCGATCTGGACCGACGCCGCCCAGTCCATCGTCATGCTCGCCGCCATGGCCATCCTGCTCGCCGTCGCCGCGTCCACGGCCGGTGGGCCCGCGGCGCTGCTCGACACCCTGCGCCTTCAGGACCCCGCGCTGGTCCAGTGGCTGCCCGACGACCTCGCCTTCGGCTTCGCCCTCTACTTCCTCGGCTTCGTCTTCGCGGGCGCGGGTGCCGTGGGCCAGCCGCACATCCTCATCCGCAGCATGGCCATCGACCGCCCCGAGGACATCCCGCGCGCCCGCCGCATCTACTTCGCCTGGTTCATCCCCTTCAGCGTCGCCGCGGTGGGCGCCGGCCTCTACGCCCGCGTGCTCTTGCCCGAGCTGACCGCCGCCGGCACCTCCGCCGCAGCCGTCGCGCTCGCCTCAGAGCACGCGCTGCCCCGCCTCGCCATGGAGCTGCTCCCCGACGTGCTCATCGGCCTCATGCTCGCCGGCATCTTCGCCGCCACCATGTCCACGGCCGACTCTCAGCTCCTCGCCTGCTCCGCCGCCATCACCCAGGACATCGCCCCGCGCTTCAAACACTCATACGGCGCCTCGAAGCTCGCGACCCTGGCGGTCACCGCCCTGGCCCTGCTCATCGCCCTGACCGCGACCGACGGCGTCTTCGACCTGGTGCTCATCGCGTGGTCGGCCCTGGGCGCGAGCCTCGGCCCGCTGCTGGTCTTGCGCGTCTTCGGGGTCATCCCGCCAGCACCGGTCGCCGCGGCGATGATGAGCTCGGGCGTGGTGACCATCGTGCTCTGGGGCGCCTCCCCGATCTCGGGCGACCTCTTCAAGCTGCTGCCCGGGATGCTGGTCCCCTTCGCGGTCTACGGCCTCTCGCGGCTCGCGTCCCGGCGCCGCGGCGCCTCCGCGTAGCCCGCGCCGCCCGCCGTCAATCGCCCGAGCCCGCCCGCACGTCCTGCTCGACGGTCAGAATCGGCGAGGCGTCCAGGTCCTCGGCCTGCATCAGCTCGGCGATGCGGTGCAGCGAGCCGAGCAGGACGCGCCGCTCGTCTTCCGGCAACTGGGTGAGCCGCTCGACGAACTCCTCCTGAAGCGGCGTCGGCAGCGTCAGAAACCGCTCTTCGCCAGCATCCGTCAGGGAAAGTCGCACGCGGCGCCGGTCCACCAACCCGCGCTCGCGGCGGATGAGGCCAGCCCGCACCAAGCGCTCGATGATGCGCGAGACGGTCGCCGACGAGAGCTGGACGCGCGCGGCCACCATGGCGACGGTCGGCTCACCGTCGAGCTCGCCCACGGCCTTCAGGCACATGAGCTGCGGGACCGTGAGGCCGATGTCGCCAGCCATGGAGTGCGAGTGCTCCGCGATGCGACGGACGATCCGCCGGATCGCGCGCAGCACCTCGTGAGCAAGCTCTTGGTCCCTCGCCATCGGTCTCTCGTGTCGCGCCGCTGCGGCGAGGCCGACATTAGCACCGAGGCCCACCGCGGTCGATGCCGGCCGAGCCCCACGCGCAGCCAGCGCCCGCGGGGTGTCGCGGCGTCTCGTCGCACGCCGGGCCAGCCCGCCGCCGCTGAGCGGGCGCCGGCCACCCTCAGCCCCCGGCGCGGCTGACCTCGCCCAGGGGCAGCCGGGCGATCATCTCCGTGCCGCCGGTCGCTGGACACATGAAGTCGATGGTCCCGCCGTGTGCCTCGATGGTCCGGCGGACGTTCGCCAACCCCAGCCCGGTGCCACGCGTCCGGGTCGTGAAGAAGGGCTCAAACACCTTGTCCCGGTGCGATTCGGTGATGCCCGGGCCCTGGTCGGCGACCGTGATGACCACCTGGTCGCCGCGCCGCTCGACGTGGACGCCGACCTCGCCGCTGCCGCCCATGGACTGCGACGCGTTCAACATCAGGTTGAGCACGGCCTCGCGGATCAGCGTCGCGTCGAGCTGCGCGGTCACCGCCTCGCCCGTGACGACGAAGTTCGGGTGCGCCACCCGCTGGTCCTGCTCGATGAGGTGCGCGGTCGACCGGACCAGCTCGACCACCTCGACCTCGCTCGGCTTGACGGCCCGCGGCCGGGCAAAGGTGAGCAGGTCCGACAGCGACGTGTCCAGCGACTTGATGCGCTTGTCGATGTCCTCCAGCACTTTCCGCTCGCGCGCCTGTGGCGGCAGGCGCGCCCCGATGACCTGCAGCGCGCCCGAGATCCCGGCCAGCGGGTTCTTCACCTCGTGAGCCACCACCGCGGACATCTCCCCCAGACGCGCCAGCGCGGTCTGGTCGCGTAGCCGCGCCTCCCCGGCCTTTCGCGCGGTGATATCGGTCCGAACCGACAGGTATTGATGGGGTTTTCCGTGGTCGTCCAGGAAGGGGACGATGGTCGTATCGACCCAGTACAAACGCCCGTCCTTGGCGCGGTTTCGTATGTCGCCGCGCCAGATGTGGCCGCTCGCGATGGTGCGCCAGAGCTCGC
>CAZNZH010000311.1:0-6679 GCA_964577445.1 uncultured Myxococcales bacterium | reverse complement strand
CCTTCTACCTGCGCGACGCCGCGGGGCGCATCGCCGACACGGCCGAGTTCGCGGCCACCCGCGGCGATGGCGTCGTCCCCAGCACCGGGCTCGCCTTTGACGACGCCCGCAACTTCGAGCTCGTCGCCACGCTGCTCCGCGATCCCCGAGTCCAGATCCAGTGGATCTTCGTGTCGGCCCCCCTCCGCGAGCGCCTGCTGCGCGCCGGCGCGGCCGCAAACACCGACCCGGCCCTGCTCGCGCGCGTCGCGGCCGTCCTCGCCCAGCCCCGCGACAGCTCCCCCCATGTGGAACATTTCCACATGCGTATTTACTGCGCACTCGAGGAGCGGGTGGAGGGCTGCCTGGACGCCGGCCGCGTCCATCCCTGGGTGGACACCTACGAAGGCGCGCTCGCCGAGCGGGTCCGCGAGGTCGTCGCGCTGCTGGCCTCGGGCGGAAGCGAAGAGGCCCGCTACGCCATCACGCGGCTGGTGCGGCTTCGAGCGCGCGGCGCGGTCGAGTACATCGAGCCGCTCATGGCGAGCGGCGACGCCGAGACCCGCGCGCTGGCCGCCGACGCGGTCGCGTTCCTGCGGGGCGAGCGCACGCCGCCGGCCTGGGCGCACCTGCTGCCGGAGGACGCTGGCGAGTAGCGCACCGAGGCCCAGCGGGGGCGGCCCCGCCGCGCCTTCAACGCGGAAACGCGTGGCCCGCCTGAAGCGCCGGTCGAAGCCAAGGAGCGCGCGAGGGCTACTTCTTTTTGGGCTCGGCCTCTTCGCAGGGCAGCTTCGAGATCGCCTCCTGCTCGGCCTTCCACCACTCGGCGAACTCGCCCGTGGTCAGCGTGTCATTCGCGGCCTGGAAGTCAGCCTGCGTCTTGAAGCCGTTGCGTAGCAGGATGATCCCGAAATTCTCCTCAGCCGAGGCGTCCTGAAGCGTCGCCAGGTTCTTCTGCTTCATCATGCAGAAGATCTCGTGCATCGTCTTCGAGTAGTTGAGCTTCTGCGTCTCGGGCTTCGGCACCAGGTCCAGGCCGGGCCAGTCGATGATCTCGTTTCCGGGCCCGACGCGCCGCCAATCGTCCGGGCGCCAGATCTTCTCCTGCGGGAAATACCCCTCACGCTCGAAGACGACACGGTACTCGTAGGTGGTGGCCTGCGAGACGGAGCCGTCATCGCCCTTCGTAGCCTCGAAGATCGGCAGGTTGATGAGCGGCAAGCGCTCGATGGTCTGCCCTTCCTTCAAGTTCGCGGTCTCATTCGGGATCTCGGTCTCGTCGCGCTTCGTGCGGTTCGCGTCCTTCCTCCGCCACGCCGCGCCGTCCTGCTCGAACTTCGTCTGGTAGACCCGCACCCGCGCGTCGCCGGGGAAGAAGGTCAGCGTGACCTCGCCGTACCGGTTCTTCGCGCGGCGGTCCTCCTCGCTCCACTGCTCCTTGAGGCGACGCACCTCGGCGGTCTTGTGCTCCACGACCGTCCCGGTGAGGAAGGCCTGCACCTCGTCGCGTTTGTCCTCCTGGCTCATCAGCCAGATGGTGAAGATCGCGGTGACGACTACGGTCCCGGCGATGATCCCCAAGGCCAGCATGCTGCGGCGGCGCGAGCTCAGGGTCTCCTCCAGCTCCGCGAGGCGGGTCGGGTCCGGCGCCAGCGGGTCGGTCTCGAAGATCCCTTCGGCATGGGGCGACACCCGAATCGTCGGGTCCATGACCTCTTCGGGGCGCACGGCCGCGCGGCGGGCGGCCGCAGCAGGCGCAGCAGGCGCCTTCGCCGGGCCCGGGGCTTGCTTGCCCTTCCCCTTGCCCCCGCCGCTCTTCACGGCGGCCGGCACCGGGGCGACCTCGACAGCCTCACCGGCCTGCGGGATGCCGTCGGCGACCTCGGTCACAATCGACTCGGACTCCGGCGCGAGCTCGGCCACGTCGCTGCCGTCGGACGCACCCGTCGCGTCGTCGTCCCCCGTGTCGATGAAGTCGGGCAGCTCGCCCTCGTTCTCGCTGGGGTCTTTCCCGTCGTCGCCCTGCGCCATGAAACCCTCTGTTCTCAAGGGGAAGCTGCGCGAAACAGCGCGCGGACTATAGACGCGCGTTCTGCGGAGCGTCAAGGACGGAAAGCGCGCAACCGCCAACGAAAGCGCGGGACTCGATCGTGCGCCGGCGGGTCCTCCGGCGGCGCGCGACGACGCTCACCGGGTCAGCGCTCCAGCACCCGCGACTCCAGAATCAGCGTGACCGGGCCGTCATTGATCGAGTGGACGTGCATGTGGGTCCGGAATCGGCCGGTCTCCACGCTCGAGACCGCGCGCCGCGCCAGGGCGACGAAGCGCTCGACGAGCCGCTCGGCCTCTACCGGCTCCATCGCGCCCACGAAGGACGGGCGCCGGCCCTTTCGGCAGTCGCCGTAGAGCGTGAACTGGCTCACCACCAGCATGCTCCCGCCCACGTCGGCCAGGCAGAGGTTCATCTTCCCCTCCCCGTCCTCGAAGATGCGCAGACCCGCGATCTTCTGCGCCATCCAGGCCGCGTCCGCCTCCCCGTCTCCCGCGCCCGCAGCCAGGAGGACGAGCAAGCCCGGCGCCCCCGGCCGCGTCTGCCCCACCCGCTGTAGCCCGCCCGGCGCCTCCACATCGACCCACGCCTCGCTCACCCGCTGCACGACCGCCCGCATCCGCTCCCTCCTGCGCCCCACCGATCCCCACGGCCCCGGTTGACATCCGGCGAGCCCTCGCGCTCGCATGGCAGCACGCACCCACCTTCGGAGAAGGCGCATGCCCGCCCCGCTGCTCGACACCGTACGCCAGGTCCTAGCCCGCGATTCGCGCCTCGGCCACGACCTCTCGGCCAGCATCAACGATCTCATGGACCTCCTCTACTACGGAGAGTTCAGCATCCTCGAGCAGGTCGCCTCCGGCCCCGGCGGCGACGTCGTCAACCTGGTGGGGCGAAAGGGGCCCGCGGGCGTGGGCGGCGGGCTCTGGCTGATGTCCTGCACGGCGACCAGCGGCCTCCCGGTGCCGTCCCGGTGGGCCTCGACCGCCGGCGACCCCTTCGCCGCGCGCGTCGACGCCAGGTCGGGCCTGCTCTA
Organism: uncultured Myxococcales bacterium; assembly: GCA_964577445.1. Classification (GTDB taxonomy): domain Bacteria; phylum Myxococcota_A; class UBA9042; order PHBI01; family JACKFB01; genus JACKFB01. The sequence goes on along the minus strand of CAZNZH010000311.1, from coordinate 3,614 downwards.
CGGCCTGGGCGCCGCCTCAGAAAAAGTCGATTTCGCCGTCAAGCTCATGGCCGCATCGACCTTCCCCACCGAGACGCTCAAGAGACCCGTGGCGGTCGTCGCGATGTTCGGCAATGAGGCCGTGGCCACGGGCACGCCGACCGTGCTGGGCGGCAACGACCTTCCCGACGCGATCCTCTTTGGCGCGCCGACGAATCTCGAGCTGTGGACCGACCATCCGGGCTGCGTGGCGCTCAACCTCCGCATCGAGCGCGAGGTGCGCTACCGCCGCATGCCCCCTTCCCGCGGCTTCTTCCGCGTCCAAGTCGACGGGCGCTCGGCTCACGCGCAATCGCCTGCGCTGGGCGTCGACGCGCTGGAGCGCGCGCTGGCTCTGCTCGAGAAGTGGCGAAGGCGCGGGGACGTGCGCGTGCTGGCGATCACGAGCGGTGAGTCCGCCAATCGCGTGAGCGGACACGCCGACCTGCTGCTCGCCACCAGCGAGGAGTCGTTGCCGCCGCTGCCCGGCGACGTGTCCGCGGAGCCGCTCGCCGACGGCGCCACGGTGCCCTTCCCCATCGACGATCTCCTCGACGCGTGGCTGACCGCGCGCGACGCCGGCGTGGCGGCCGTTCGAGCCGCCCAGCTCGTGCCCGCCAACCCCAGCGGAGCGCGCCCCACGAGAGCAGCGCACCTGGGCAGCCTCACCTCCGACCGGGACGCCCTCGTGGGTTCGCTGGTCTTTTGGACCGGCCCAGGCTGCGACCACCGGGCCATCGTCGACGCCTTCGCGCAGGCCGCCAGCGCCGCCCTCACCGGCCGCGAGGGGCTCTCGCTCCAGATACAGATGCTTCAAGATCGCCCGGCGTTTCAGGGCCGCGAATTCGCGGGCGCGCTCCTGCCCATGGCTCAGCGCGCGCTCGCCGCCGCCGGCATCCCGCCCGTGCTGAGCGCTGGCTGCCTGACCACCGACGCCGGCATCGCGAACCTCCGCGGCATCCCGACCCTGGTGTTCGGCCCCGGCCGCGGGCCCGACCACCTCTTTCGCGACGACGAGTCGACGCCGCTCAATCACCTCGAGGCCGCGTTTCAGTTCTACCGCGAGCTGATCCGCGCTTGGTGCGTCGACGTCTGAGAGGCGAAAGCCGCGGACCGCTCGATGACGGCCCGCGGCGTTCGTGGGTCTTGACCTGGTGGGTCAGCCCGTCTTGGACTCAGGACGGCCCAGAGTCGGGGCGCTCGCGACTCAGGCGGTCTCGCGCAGCGGCTCGTCTTGGGACTCGGCCGCGGCGTCGGAGAACATCTCCTCCAGCTCGGCCTCGATGGTCGGCTCGTCGCTGTGGCGAGCGATGGAGAGCTCCTTGACCAACAGCGCGCGCGCCGTGTCGAGCATCTTCCGCTCACCGAAGGACAGGTTCTTGTCGTACTTGAGCAGGTAGAGGTCGCGCAGGACCTCGGCCACGTCGTAGACCGAGCCGGTCTTGATCTTCTCGAGGTAGCGGCGGTAGCGACGGTTCCAGGTCTGCTGGTCGAACTTGACGGGGCGCTCGCGGAGGATCTCGTAGACCTCGTCCACCTCCTCGCCCTGAATGACCGAGCGCAGGCCGACCTGCGTCACTTTATTGATGGGGATGCGGATCTTCTTGTCCGTGTCGAGCACGCGAAGCACGTAGAACTTTTGGTGCGTGCCGGAGATCTCCATGCTCTCGATGCCCATGATCTCTGTAACGCCCTGGGCGGGGTAGACGGCCTTGTCGCCAATCTTGAAATCCGGCTGCATGAAGTCTCCTTGGGTCTCGACCCTCAGGGTCGAACCGTCGTAACGCGTCGCCTGAACCAGTGGCGCATGGGCTGCGACGGAGGCCCCTCGGAGGCGAGGGAGCGACCATCGGGCGTATCCGAGCGCACAGGGATGAAAGCAGATCAGAGGCCCTTCTGTCAATGCCGCAGTCGCGCCATCGACGTCACCGCCGGGTGACGAACACCGAGGAACACCCTGAATTGAAAGGGTATTCCGGGCTTTCTGAGGGGCGGTCGCGGCGCGCGCCGGCCTCACGAAACCGCGGAGAAGCTCCGGCGACTGCGCCGCGCGCCGGGCGGGTGGCGGGGACAAAGTCTCCTCAGCACCGCCTGCGGGGCGTTACAGCCGGCCGGCCCCCTCGATCCTCGGGGCCGGCCGGGTCGATCCGCGCCTCGCTCAGGCCTGGGCCCGCTTCGCGCGCCGGGCCAGGGCGTCGTGATGGTCGAGCAGGCGCTTCGCGGTCTGCCCCTCCATCTTCTCGCGCCACCCGGCGTTGGCCGAGCCCTTGGTGAACTGCAGCTTGGCGATGGCGTCGATGAGCTTCGCCTTGCCGCCGAACCGCTTCTGCACGGCCTGGGAGACCTCGTGAATCCGGAGCAGCTTCTTGTTGGTCGTGCCCATCAGGCGCGAGCGGAGGCCCTCCTCGTCGCCGAGGATGCCCACGATGGCGTCGACGATTCCGGAGCGACCGCCGAAGGCGTCGGTCACGAGCTGCTTGGGGGACTTGGGGTGATACATGAGGGTCTCCTTTAGTGGTGCCTTAATCGGAGGCGTGGCTTGGCGGGGCTTGAGAACACGAAGCAGGGTCGACCGGGCTTGCTAATCCAGACCCGGATCCGGCGGCTCCTGGGGCCGCTCGTCGACATCGACCTTCTCGGGCGCGGCTGGCTTCGCCTTGGGGGCCGCGGGCGGCGGATTCTCCAGATCGTGGCGCAATCCGTCCAGCGCTTCTTTCGCCGCGCGTCGTTTTGGCGCGTTCGGGAAGCGCTCCAGGTACAGGGCGTAAGCGCGCGCCGCGTCGGCGGGCTCCTCCGCGCGGGCGTAGGCGCGAGCCATGCGCCACACGGTGTCGGGGGTGGTCGCCAGGGCCGGGTAGCTCTTCACCGCGCCGTCGAGCCGCCACGCGGTCGCCCGCCAGTTCTGGCGCCTCTCGTAGTAGCGCGCGACGTAGAGCTCGCGCTCCAGGAGCATCTGCTCAGCGTCCTTGAGCATCTTTCGCGCGTCCGGCGCGAAGCGGCTGGTCGGGAAGGTCGCCAAGAAGCCCTGCAGCTCGCGCTGGGCCTGGACCGTCATGGTCTGCTCCATCTCCCAGGCGGGCGGCGTCGCGAACCAGTCCGTCGGCATGCGCGCGTGGTAGGCCGCGGCGGTGCGAAAGCGTGCGTACGGGACGTTCGGGTCGCTGCCGTACTGGGCCACGAAGATCCGATACGAGTCGATGGCCTCTTCAAACCGGTCTTGCAAAAAGAAGGCGTCGCCGATGCGCAGCCGGGCCAACGCCGCGTAGCGCACGTAGCGCGGGCTGCGGGCCACCTCATTGAAGAGCTGCACGGCTTGCAGGTAGTTGCCCTGGACCAGATCTTCCATGCCCTTGAAGTAGGTGTGCCGCGCCTGCTCCTGGGGAGACGGCGGGTTCTTCACGGCGTGACCCGCGCAGGCCCCGAGCCCGAAGACGGCGGAGACGATCAGGGCCTTTCTTGCGGCTGAAATCATGACCGGCGCCTGTTAGCAGCGGCCCCGCGCCCTGTCAACGAGCCGCACGGGAAAGCGCTGCTGACCCTGCGCGCTCAGGGCGCCTCGACGACCACCTGGGCGGCGCGCATCAGCCTGCCGTTGA
>CAZNZH010000310.1:0-6683 GCA_964577445.1 uncultured Myxococcales bacterium | reverse complement strand
GATGGTCTTCGCCGACCCGCGGATATTGCCGGTGGCGATCTTGCGGATGAAGGTCGGGATGTCGATGCCGGTCGGGCACGCGGTGATGCACGGGGCGTCTTCGCAGTAGAAGCAGCGGTTGGCCTCGACGATCGCGGCGGCCGCGGAGAGCGGGGGCTTGAAGTCGTCAAACGCCGCGGCCGCCTCTGGGCGGTCGGGCGACAGCTTGGTGCTCATGGCCGGTTTCTCCTTTGAAATCCGATACTTAGCCCTCAAAGGCGGCGTCGGTGTGCTCGAGGGCGCGGTCGATGATGGCGAATCCGTGCTTCAGCTCGGCCTCGGTGATGCACAGCGGCGGGTTGCACATGAAGCTGCCCCAGCGCACGAAGGTGAAGAGCCCGGCGTCCAGCAGCGCGCGGTTGAACCTCGCCATGGCCGGGTGCGTGCTGTTATAGGGCGCGAGCGGGTCGCCCTTGGAGTTCTTTTGGAGATCCACCATGCCGAAGAGGCCCAGGGCGCGGCCTCCTCTCACCGACGGGTGCCGCTCACGCAGGCGGTCCATCTCGGCCTTCATCACCGGGCCGAGCCGCGCGGCGTTCTCGACCAGCCTCTCCTCGGCCATGACCTCCATGACGGCCTCCGCGGTCGCCAGGGCCAGGGCGTGGGAGTTGTAGGTCAGACCGCCCCAAAAGACGTTGGCCTTGAAGTGCTCGGCGATGGGGTCGGACACGCCCATCGCGCCCAGGGGCACGTACGCGCTGGTCAGGCCCTTCGCCATGGTCACGATGTCGGGGACGATGCCCCAGTGCTCGAACGCGAACATCTTGCCGGTGCGGCCGAACCCGGCCATCACCTCGTCGCAGACCAGCAGGATGCCGTGGCGGTCCAAGAGCCTTCGCAGGCCCTGGAGGTAGCCGTCGGGCGGCGGCAGGACGCCGTTTGAGCCGGTGACGGTCTCGATGAACATCGCGGCGATGGTCTGGGGCCCCTCGCACATGATGACCTCTTCGAGATAGGCGAGGTTTTGCGCGACGATCTCGGCGTCGGTAGCGCCGAACGTGAAGTCGTAGGGCGAGGGGTCCAGGACGTGGACGACGCCCGGCATGCCCGGCTCGCTGGGCCAGCGCCGCGGGTCGCCGGTCAGCATGCTCGTCGCGTTGGTGCCGCCGTGATAGCTGCGGTAGCGCGACAGGATCTTGTGGCGCCCGGTGTAAAGCCGCGCCGCCTTGATGGCGTTCTCGTTGGCCTCCGCCCCGCCCAGGGTGAAAAAGAACGTGTTGATGTCGCCCGGCACGAGCTCGGCCAGCAGCTTGCCGACCCGCGCCCGCACCGCGGTCGCCGTCCCCGGGTACACATACGCCAGCTTCGCGGCCTGGGCAGCGATGGCCGCCACCACCTTGGGGTGGCCGTGGCCGATGTTGACGCACATGAGCTGGCTATTGAAGTCGAGGAGCCTCTTGCCCTCGGGCGTGTAGAGCCAGACCCCCTCGGCGCGCTCGATGGGCAGCGGGTCCACCGCGTCGCCCTTGGTCCAGGCGTACATCGTGTGGGCTTTGCACAGGCGGATCATCTCTTCGGAGGTCATGGGTTCGGTCATCGTGGTTTCTCCTCAACTCATCCAGGTCTGGTCGTTCTGAACCGTCCAGCGCGTGGTGACTTTGCGCGGCTGGGTCCAGAAGCGGTAGCCGTCGTAGCCGGTCATGTCGCCGGCGCCGAAGCGGCTGTCGTTCCAGCCGCCGAACGCGAAGGGCTCGCGCGGGACCGGGACGCCGATGTTGACGCCGCACATGCCCGCCTGAAAGCGCTCGATGGCGTAGCGCGCCACGCCGCCGTTGGTGGTGAAGATCGACGCCGCGTTGCCGTAGGGGCTGGAGTTCTCGAGCGCGATGGCCTCGTCCACGGTCTTCACGTGGACGATGGACATGACCGGCCCGAAGATCTCGTCGGTCCAGGCGGGCATGTCGGGGGTCACGCCGTCGATGATGGTCGGGCCCACCCAGTTGCCGGGCGCGCCCTCGACCGACGCCTGGCGGCCGTCCAGCAGGATCTTGGCGCCGCGGCGCTCGGCGTCGTCGATGTAGCCGCGGATGCGCGCGACCGCCTCGGGGTTGATGATGGCGCCCATCTCGTCGCCCAGGCGCAGCTTCCTCCCGGCCTCGACCATGCCGGCGATGATGTGGTCGACGTCGCCGACCGCCACGGTGACCGAGGCCGCCATGCAGCGCTGACCGGCGCAGCCGAAGGCCGACGCGGCGAGGGTCTGGGCCGTCATCTCCGGGTCGGCGTCCGGCACCACGATGAGGTGGTTTTTCGCCCCCCCCAGGGCCAGCACGCGCTTGCCGTGGGCGCTGCCGCGCTCATAGACGATGCGGGCGACCTTGGTCGAGCCGACGAAGCCGATGGCGCGGATGTCGGGGTGGTCGCAGATGGCCTCCACGCTCTCGCGAGCACCGTTGACCACGTTCAGCACGCCGTCGGGCAGGCCCGCCTCACGCAAGAGCTGAGCGATGCGCATCGATCCGTAGGGGACCTGCTCCGACGGCTTCAGCACGAAGGTGTTCCCCGAGACCAGCGCCTGGGGCAGCATCCACAGGGGCACCATGACCGGGAAGTTGAAAGGCGAGATGCCGGCGCAGACGCCCAGCGGCTCGTAGGTGACCTGGCAGTTGATGCCGCGGCTGACGTCGAGCTGCTGGCCGGCGGCCATGTTGGGCAGTGAGATGCCGAACTCGACGCACTCGATGCCCTTGAGCACGCTGCCCTGCGCCTCCGAGAAGATCTTGCCGTTTTCGTGGCTGAGCAGCCAGGACATCTCGTCGAGCTGCGCCTCCATGAGCGTCTTGAGGCGGTAGAGGATCTGGACGCGCTCTTTGAGCGGCACGGCGCGCCACGCCGGGAAGGCCGCGCTGGCGGCGGCGACGGCGCGGGCGACGTCCTCGGCGTCGCTGACCGAGACGGTGCCCATGACCTTGCCGTGGCGCGGGTTGGTCACCGCCATCGTGCGGCCGGTGTGCGAGTCGACCCACTGGCCGGCGATGAAGTTCTTGCAGTCGACGTAGGGCACAAAGTCGTAGCTGCGGCCTGAGAACGCTTGGGATTGGGGCGCGGTGGTCATGGCGATGCCTCGGTGATGGATGGAGCGGGCGATGAGGTGAGCTTCATGCCTGCCGAGTAGAGCGCGGCGGCCAGGCCGAAGCCTGAAAACCACGCGTAGGTGTAGAGGGTGTCCCACAGGGGTGGGACGGACTCGAGGGCGCCGGCGGCGTGCAAGAAGCCGGGGACGTTGGGCAGCACGGCGAGCACGAAGGCCACGATGGCCACCGGGTTGAAGCCGCGGAGGTAAGTGTAGGGCCCCTGATGGCGATACAGGCCTTCGAGGTCGAGCTCGGTCTTTCGGATGATGAAGTAGTCGGCGATGAGGATGCCGCCGATGGGGCCGAGGAGCGCTGAGTAGCCGATGAGCCAGGTGAAGATGTAGCCGCCGGTGGACTCGAGCAGCTTCCAGGGGAAGATCGCCACGCCGACGCCGGCCGTGAGCAGCCCGCCGGTGCGGAAGCTGATGCGCTGCGGGGCCACGTTGGTGAAGGCGTTGGCCGGCGAGACGACGTTGGCGGCGATGTTGGTCGACAGCGTCGCCACCGACAGCGCGAAGAGCGCGATCATGACGGTCAAGCCGCCGCCCATCTTGCCCAGGAGCACCGTCGGGTCCCAGATGGGCTCGCCGTAGATGCTGATGGTGGCGCTGGTGACCGCGACGCCGATGAAGGCGAAGAGCGTCATCGTGGTGGGCAGACCGATGGCCTGGCCGAGGATCTGGTCGCGCTGGGTTTTGGCGTAGCGCGTGAAGTCGGGGATGTTCAGCGAGAGCGTCGCCCAGTAGCCCACCATGCCGGTGAGCGACGGGAAGAAGACGTGCCAGAACTGGCCCTCTTTAGGGCCGCCGGGCGCGAACTGGCTGGGAGCCTCCAGCATGGTGCCGAAGCCGCCGGCCTTCACGTAGGCCCAGCCGAGCAGCGCCAGGCCCATCACGATGAGAAAGGGCGCGGCGAGGGTCTCGAGCACGCGGATGGACTCGACGCCCCGCCAGACGATCACGAGCTGGACCGCCCAAAACGCGAGGAAGCAGGCGAGCTGCGCCGGGTTGATGTCCAGGACGGGCAGGGCGGCGCTGGCGAAGGTGCCGGGCGAGATCGCCTCCAGCATCTGGTAGATGGCCGCGCCGCCGACCCAGGTCTGGATGCCGAACCAGCCGCAGGCGACCAGGGCGCGCAAGAGCGCCGGCAGGTGCGCGCCTTTGATGCCGAAGCTGGCGCGGGCCAGCACGGGGAAGGGGATGCCGTACTTCGTGCCCGGGTGGCCGTTGAGCACCATCGGGATGAGCACGATGACGTTGGCCAGCATCACCGTCAGCACGGCCTCCGACCAGCTCATGCCCTGGTCGATGAGCCCGGCGGCCAGCATGTAGGTGGTCACGCAGACCACCATGCCGACCCACAGGCTGGCCATGCTCAGCACCGACCAGCGCCGCTCGTCGAGCCGCACGGGCCGGATGTCGTCGTTGATCAGCGACGGATCTGGCGAAAACGCCATATGCCGTCAGCGTAAAAGCGAGCCGCAGAGCGCCCGCTTGACGAAGCTGCCGCCGCCCTCGGTGGTCATGGTGCCGCGGTCGATGACGACCCGCCCGCGCGACAGCACCGTCTCGGTGAAGCCCCGCACCGTGTGGCCCTCCCACGCGCTGTAGTCGACGCGCATGTGGTGGGTGCAGGCGTTGTCTTTGCCGATGGTCTCGGTGCGGTCCGGGTCGAAGATGACGATGTCGGCGTCCGAGCCCACCGCGATGGTCCCCTTCTTCGGGAAGAGCCCGAAGGTCTTGGCCGCCGCCGTGCTGGTCAGCTCGACGAAGCGGTTCAGGGTCAGGCGCCCCTCGACCACGCCGGCCTGAAAGATCAGGCTCATGCGGTTTTCGACGCCGGGCGCGCCGTTGGGGATCTTGGTGAAGCTGTCGCGCCCGAGCTCTTTTTGCTCTTTGAAGCAGAAGGGGCAGTGGTCCGTGGCGATGGTGGCGAGGTGGCCGAAGCGCAGGCCCTCCCAGAGCACCTCCTGGTTCCACTTCTCGCGCAGCGCCGGCGTCATCACCCACTTGGCACCCTCGAAGTTCGGGCGCTCGTAGATGGTCTCGTCCAAGAGCAGATACTGCGGGCAGGTCTCGGCCATCACGTCGATGCCGCGCGCGCGCGCCCGCTTCACCTCATCGAGGGCGTCCGACGACGACAGGTGCACGATATAGAGCGGGACCCTGGCGACCTCGGCGATGGCGATGGCGCGGTGAACGCCCTCGGCCTCCATCCGCGTCGGGCGCGTCCTGGCGTGCCAGCGCGGCTCGGTGTGCCCGTCGGCCACGGCCCGCTTGATGATCTCGTCGATGACGATGCCGTTTTCGGCGTGCATGCAGATGCGCGTGCCGTTTTCGCCGGCCTGCCGAAACGCGCGGTAGAGCGTCCCGTCGTCGACGTAGAGCACCCCCGGGTACGCCATGAAGAGCTTGTAGCTGGTGACCCCCTCATCGGCGAGGCGCCGCATCTCGGGCAGCCGCTCGTCGGGCATGTCGGTGACGATCATGTGGAAGGCGTAGTCGATGGTCGCCTTGCCCGCCGCCTTCTGGTGCCACGTATCCAGCCCCTTCAGGGTCGATTCACCCTTGGTCTGTATGGCAAAATCGATGATCGTCGTCGTGCCGCCGAAGGCCGCCGCCTTGGTGCCCGACTCGAAGTCATCGGCCGAGGTCGTGCCGCCAAAGGGCATGTCCATGTGGGTGTGCGGGTCGATCCCCCCAGGGATGACCAGCTTCCCGGTCGCGTCGATGACCCGGTCGGCCTGCACCTCGAGGTCGCGCCCGATGAGCGCTACCCGCTCGCCCTCGATAAAGACGTCGGCGAAATAGTCGTCGACCGCCGTGATGACGCGGCCGTTTTTGATGAGCGTGCTCATGTGCTCCCCCCGATGGCCCATCGCCGCCGCACCTCAGTAGTCGACCAGCTCGTCGTAGGCCTCGGGCCGCCGGTCGCGGTAGAACTGCCAGAGGTTCCGCACCTCGTCGATCATCGACAGGTCCAGGTCGGCGACCACCAGCTCGTCGGAGTCCTCGCTGCCCTCCGCGATGATCTGCCCGCGCGGGTTCACGAAGTAGCTGGTGCCGTAGAACCTCCCGATATTCCACGGCGGCTCGGTGCCCACGCGGTTGATGGCGCCGACGTAGTAGCCGTTGGCGACCGCGTGGGCCGGCTGCTCCAGCTTCCACAGGTACTGGCTCAGCCCCGCCACCGTGGCGCTCGGGTTGAAGACGATGTCGGCGCCGTTGAGGCCCAGACAGCGCGCGCCCTCGGGGAAGTGCCGGTCGTAGCAGATGTAGACGCCCACGTTGGCGTAGCGCGTCTCGAAGACCGGATACCCGCCGTCGCCGGGCTTGAAGTAGTACTTCTCCCAAAAGCCGGCGACCTGCGGGATGTGCTGCTTTCGGTACTTGCCCAGGTACTTCCCGTCGGCGTCGATGACCGCGGCGGCGTTGTAGTAGACCCCGCGCATCGCCTTCTCAAAGAGCGGCACGATGATGACCATCTCGTGCTTCTTCGCCAGCTCCTGCATCAGCGCGGTGGTCGGGCCGGGGATGGTCTCGGCGGCGTCGTACCAGCGCGTGCTCTGGG
>CAZNZH010000309.1:0-6687 GCA_964577445.1 uncultured Myxococcales bacterium | reverse complement strand
GTCCGGCAGCAAGGGGATCCTCGCGACCGGCGCTAGGCGTACGCCGGCCGAGGTCTCGAGCGCGCCGGCCGCCTCGGTGACCACCCAGGCGACGCGCTCCACCGTCCCGTCCTGGCGCGGCCGGGGCCCGACGGTCGCGTCGATGACCCCGGGGCGACCGCGGAGCCGCCGGGCCGCCTCCGCGTCCTCGGCGCTCTGCGCGAAGGCCGGGCCGTCGGGCGCGGCGACGAGCCTGGCGATGGTCGCCTCGAACCGGCGGGCCAGCCCCTCGCCGGCTGAGGCGGGCAGGCGATCGGTGCGATGCAGCAGGCTCCCGGCGAAACCGCCCTCCACAGGCCAGCATTGAATGAGGAGGTCGAAGGGTGCAGCGCCGTGAAATGCCTCGCCTGCGCGGAGGGCGACGCCGCCGACTCGGGTGGGCGCGGTCGGCGGATCTTGCCAGGCGAACACGGTCTGAAAGAGCGGCTGCTGCTCGCGCTGCCGCGTCACCCCGAGCGCGCTGACCACGCGGTCGAAGGGCAGGTCCGCGTGCGCCATCGCCTCCAGCGCCGCGTCGCGGGTGCGCCGGGTGAGGGCGCGGAAGTCCGGCTCGCCGGTGGCGTCGATGCGCAGGACCACGGTGCGCGCCAGATGCCCGATCAGATCGGCGGCGCCTGGGCGTTCGCGGCCTGACAGCAGCGTGCCGATCACGAGATCGCCCTGCCCTGTCTCGCTTCGGAGCTGCGCGGTCAGGGCCGCGAGCAGCACGGCGAAGGGCGTCGCGCCGGCCTCCCGGGCCAGGGCCGCGATGCCCTCGGAGGTGTCGCGACCAAAGCGCAGCGGCCAGGCGAGCGCCGACTCGGAGCGCGGCTCGGCGGTCGGCACGGCCCCAGGCAGCGCCTGCCTCGGCGGCAGATCGCGCAGGCGCTCCCGCCAGAACGCGATCAGCTCAGGCGGGTCGGCCGTGGGCGCGGCGTCGCGGGCGGCCAGATCGGCGACCTGTAGCGCGAGCGGCCGCGGGCCCTCGCCGAGCCCGGCGGCCTGAGCGTAGAGCGCGGCGAGGTCGGCTTGCAGCACGGCGAGGCTGGCCCCGTCAAAGGCGATGTGGTGCGCGCAGCCGACGAGGCGATGCGCGTCTGAAGCGAGCCGCAGCAGGCTCCCCCGAATGACGTGGCCCGCGGCGAGGTCGAAGGGGTCTCGCTGAACCCGCCGCGTGATGTCGGCGATCGTCGCGTCACGTTCGCGCGCTGGCCCCAAGGCCAGGTCGTGAAACGCCAGGGGTCGCGCCTCGCCGCCCGCCAGGCGCTGCGCGAGCTGGCCCGACGCGTTGACCCAACGGCTGCGCAGCACCTCGTGACGCTCGAGCAGCGCCGCCCAGGCGCGGGCGAGGGCCGCCGCATCCAGCGGACCCTCCAGCTCCACCGTGAACGCCGTGTGGTAGGCCGCCCCGCCGGGCGAGAGGCTGTCGATGAACCAGAGCTGGGCTTGCTCCGCGGACGGAGCGCCCACGCCGCCTCGTGGCGATGGCGCGGACGCTTCCGCTGAGGCCGCCGTAGCCTCAGCGGCCAGCGCCCGCGGCGAGCCGTCTTGCAGCACCCGCACCAGCGAGACGGTCAACCCGAGATCCTCGCGCAGCCGCCGCACCAGCCGCGTGGCCGCCAACGACGCGCCACCGAGGGCGACGAAGCCGTCGGTCGCGCCCACCACGGCCACCTCGAGCACCTCGGCGACCAGCGCCGCGATGCGCGCCTCGATCCCAGGCTCGACCGCGACGGTCGGCCCCAGCGACGCCGGGCGATCCCCGCTCAACGCCCGCAGCGCGCCCCGGTCCACCTTGCCGCTGCTGCTGCGCGGCAGCCGCTCGGCTCGCACGATCCTCGCCGGGACGAACGCCTCGGGCAGCGCGGCCGCCAAGCGCTCGCGGGTGAGCGCCTCGATGCCCTCAGGCGCGTCAGCCCTCGTCACCACGAACGCGACGAGGGCCGCGTCGTCGCCGGGTCCCGCCGTGGCGAACGCGCAGGCCTCCGCGACGTGCGGGCACGCGAGCAGCGCCGCCTCCACCTCGCCCAGCTCGACCCGGTGCCCCCGCACCTTGACCTGGTCGTCGTCGCGACCGTGCAAGGTCAAGACGCCGTCGGGCTCCCAGCGGGCGCGGTCGCCGGTGCGGTAGCGCCACCCGCCTCTGACCAGGGGGTCGGGCGAGAAGTGCTTCGCCGTCAGCTCCGGCCGCCGGTGGTAGCCGCGGCCGACCCCCACCCCGGCGATCCACAGCGCGCCGATCTCGCCGGCCCCGACCGGCTCTCCGAGGGCGTCGAGCACCTCGACACGCACCCCCGGCGCGGGGCGCCCGACGGGCACCGGGCGGCGCTCCCCGGTGACGCGCCACAGACACGAGCAGGCGGAGGCCTCGCTGACCCCGTACCCGTTGAAGAGCTCGACACCTGACGCCAGCAGCGCCGACGCCAGCTCCGGGGTCAGCACCTCGCCGCCGGCCACCCCCACGAGCCGGCCGGCCGGCCGAAAGTCCCCCGCGAGCAGCAACCGCCACGTGGATGGCGTGGCCAAGATGAAGGTCACGCCCCGGCGCTCGGCCAGCCGGGCCAGGGCGTCGCCGTCCCGCGAGGTCTCCCGGTCCACCAGGATCAGGCGGGCCCCGACCGCCAGCGGCAAGAACACGTCGAGGATGGACATGTCGAAGGCGACGCTCGACAGCCCCAGCACCGCGTCGACCGCGCTCAGGCCCGGCTCGCGGGCCCAGCCTTCCACGAGGTTTACCAGCCCCGCGTGGGTCAGCAGCGCGCCCTTGGGCTGGCCGGTGGAGCCCGAGGTGTAGACCAGGGTCGCGATGTCCTCCGCGCTGGCGCCGGGCCCCGACAGAGGCGCGTCCGGCCCGCGCTGGGCGAGCTCGGCGCGGATCGACGGCAACCCCGTGGGCCCGAGCCGAGCGTCTCCCGCCGCGTCGGTGACCAGCGCCCGGAGCTGCGCGTCCTCCAGCAGCCAACGCAGGCGCGCGATGGGCAGCCCGAGATCGAGCCCGACCCACGCCGCCCCGGCGGAGAGGATCCCGAGCAGCGCCGGCACCAGGTCCGGCCCCCGGCTCACGGCGAGGCCGACCCGATCGCCGGCGCCGACGCCGGCCTCACCCAGGCGCGCCGCGATAGCCAGCGCGCGACGGCGAACCTCGGCGTAGGTCAGCTCGCCGGCCTCGGTCCATACGGCGACGGCCTCGGGCCGCGACGCCGCTTGGGCCCACACGAGGTCGTGGAGGCGGGGCCCGCCCGGCGCGGCGTCGGGTGGCGATCTCGGCGCGCCGGGTGGCCGCTCCGGCGCTTCGGGCGGGTTGTGCATCGGGAGACTCGGCCGCATGATCAAGCACCGCGCGGCGCCGGGACATCAGCGATGTGTCGACGGGCGGGCGACTCCGGCGAAGGCCTCGCCGTCCGTTGGGGAGGTCATCACTCCCCGGGAGCCATGATCCACAGTGATTATCCTGACGTGCCTTCGCACGCGCTCACCGGCGGCGTCAAGGCAGAGACCGCGGCGCCACCGAGCCCGACCGCGCCATGGGCGAGCCGCTCGGGCGTGGCGGGAGCCCGCGCGATGAACTGGCCCGCGCTCCCGGCCTCGCCCGCCCTGGCTGGCGACGAGGTCCACGTCATCGGGTGGTCGCCCGACGGCGGCGCGGCGCGCTTATCGGCGTGGCGCGCGAGCATGTCGGCCGACGAGGTCGAGCGCGCGGCGCGGTTCCGGTTCGACCGCCACCGGGTCGCGTGGGAGGCGGCGCGCGGCGGGCTGCGCGAGCTGTTGGGGCGCTACTGCGGGCGGGCGGGCAGCGAGCTGAGGTTCACGCTCAGCGCGGACGGGAAGCCCGCGCTGGTGGGCGGGGGTGGGCTGCGATTCAACCTCAGCCACACCGAGGGGTTGGTGGCGCTCGCCATCAGCCGCGGCGGCGCGCTGGGCGTCGATGTCGAGGCGCTGCGGCCGGTGCCGGAGCGCGCGGCCATCGCCCGCACCCACTTCTCGGTGGGGGAGAATCGGCGCTTCGCGTCGGAGGAGGCCGCCGGACGCGGGGAGGGGTATTTCCTGCGGCTGTGGACGCGCAAGGAGGCGGTCATCAAGGCCGTGGGCATCGGCTTGGGCTACCCGCTGCCGCGAGTCGACGTGTCGCTGCTGGCGGGCGCCCAGAGGCCGCGCTTCGAGCCCGGCGCGCCCGGGGCCGATGGCGCGTGGGCGCTGTCCGACCTGGACGTGGGCGCCGAGCATATGGGCGCCGTCGCGTGTCGCTTCTTGCCTGCTGGGATCAGCTTTTTTTGGATGCGGTGAGGACCTGCTCGAGCGGCAGCCTCAGAGAGCGCGCGGCGTGGTCCAGGGGCTCGGCGAAGCCGGTCCGAAACATCCAGACCGGGATGAAGCCGGAGGGCATCGCGAAGGCGCGGCCGATGGTGTCGGGGCCGCGGGCGAAGTGGGCCCGCAGATGCGCCGGGAGGCTCCGGGGGAGGACGCCCGTGGCGCTGTTGTAGACGCAGAGCGATGGCAGCGACAGCGGCTGAAAGCCCATGCCGGCGCGGGCCAGCGCGAGCCAGGTGCGCATGGCGAGGCGGCCGGTGGCCACCAGGCCGGACTGACCCGGGTTCGGAATCGCGATGCAGCCGAGCGCGGCGGAGGAGTCGAGCTGCTTGGCGAGGTGGCGTCGGGTCTGCGAGGGCCCGCCGGCGAGGCGGCCGAGGGCCAGCAGCGGCGGGAGGCGTCGCACCAGGGCCGAGCCCAGGGACGCGATGGCCGGGTAGCCGAGGTTGCGCCACGAGAGGCCGTCGCGGGTTCGGCGCACCTCGGCGTCGGTGTAGCGCACCCATCGCAAGGCGTCGCGCACGGTCTGGGCGTCGCGCCACAGCAGCTCGTCGCTGGCGAGGATGTACGGACGCAGCCCGCCTTCGCTGGGCGCGGCGAGCCGCAGGGCGGGCTCTGGTCCCCGCGCGACGCCGCCCGCGTCGAGGGCCCGCCGGGCGTCATCGAGGGTGCCGCCGGTGAAGGGGCGGCGGTCGGTCGCGCGGATCGACAACGCGAGCCGCAGCGGGTCGGGCGCGCGCTCGGCCTGCGTCGGCTCGAGGGCCAGCCACGGGAGCCCCGGCCGCGTCTCGGAGCCGGCGAGGGTCGCGACGAGGCCGTAGCCGAGGCCGCTGGCTTGGAGGTCCATGGCCTCCCAGACGCAGCCCAGCGCGATGAGCGACGCGTGATCGCCCGCGTCGAGCCGGTGGCGAGCCCGGGCGGCGTCGTGGGTGACGAGGATGGCGTGCCCGTTCCACACGAACCGGAAGGGCTGGCAGTTCTCACCGGTGGGAGCGCTGTGGCCCGCCTCGACCAGCCGGCGGACGTGTTGCGGGATGTCTTCGAAGCGCATCGCTACTCCAGTCGCGTCATCGCCGCGGCGCGAACCGCCACCGCGCGCATCACAGATCGAGGGAAGGCACGCAGCGCGACGTCCCGGGCGGCGCAGACGAGGCCGCCCTCCCACTGGACCGCGCGCCCGGCCCACCAGGACGCGTGCACGAACGCGGCGGCGCGCTTTCGCCGGGCCAGCTCGTACCTGCGCAGCGCCGCGCTCACCGAGGGGCTGGCCGCCGCGCACTGCCCCAGCACCACCGCGTCCTCCAGCGCCTGGCTGGCGCCCTGCCCCATGTTCGGCGTCATGGCGTGGGCGGCGTCTCCGAGCAGGGTCACGGGGCCCTCGCCCCAGCGCGCGGCGGGCGGGCGGTCCTCGATGTCGGTGCGCAGGACCTCCGCCGGGTCGCTGTGGCGCAAGAGCGCGCCCACCGGCTCGGCGAAACCCGAAAACCGCGCCTGGAGATCCGCGATGGCTTCGCCCGCCGCGTCGCGCTCACGTCGAGGCGCGTTCGCCGCCGCGTACCAGAAGAACCGGTCATCGGCGACCGGGATCCCGCCGAAGCGCAGCCCGCGACCCCACATCTCGAAGAAGCCCGGTTCACCGAGCGCGCCGGCCCCGATGTGCGCCAGCCCGCGCCACGAAGTGTAGCCAGCGTAGCGCGGCGCGGACGGCCCCAGGAGCTGGTCTCGCACCGCGGAGCGCACGCCGTCGGCCCCGATCAGCGCGTCGCCACCGACCTCTTCGCCGCCCTCGAGCACCAGCGTCACCCGCGCCCCGTCGAGGCGGTAGCCCTCGCACCGCGCCGACGTGCGGACGCGCTCCGGCCCCAGGGCGTCCAGCATCACGTCCAGCAGGCGCCCCCGAAGGATGCCGACCGCGGGCATCCCGTGCTGCGCCTCCATCGCGTCCATGTGGAGCGGCGCGAGCCGACGGCCCGAAGCCGTCCGGATCTCGGCGTCCACCATCCGAACGCCCGCGGCCATGACGGGCTCGGCGAGCCCGAGCGCCTTCAACGCCACCATCGCGTTCGCCGACAGCGTGATCCCCTGCCCCGTCGCCCGCACGGACGCCGCCCGCTCGAAGGCGCGCACGCCATAGCCCGCGCGCCGCAGCGCTATCGCCGCCGCCAAGCCGCCGATCCCCGCGCCCGCGACCAGCCACGCCATCCGCACCTCCCGCTGCCTGTGCCCGCGCCGGCCGCCCGGCGCGCCGCCGCCGCTCACGTTGGCCCACCGGCCCTCCTGCGGCAAGCGCTAGGAGCCTGTAGTGGATAAGGGATTCAGGTGGATCCGAGGTGATTTCGAGGTGGATCGGCGAGGCGCAGC
>CAZNZH010000308.1:0-6696 GCA_964577445.1 uncultured Myxococcales bacterium | reverse complement strand
CGGCTTCCAGGCGCGCGGCGGACGGCTCGAGCACAGCGAAGTCGGTGATGTGGCGCCAGAGCCCGCTCTGGGCCCCGCTGCCGGACAGGTGCAGCAGCCGCAGCTTGGCGCCGCCGCAATCGTCGAGCGCGACCTCGGCCAGGGGCCCGACGGACGCTCGCGACCGGACCGCGACGCGCGCCTCGTCGCCCACGACCGCCGAGAGGACGATCGCCTCCTGAAAGACCACGGCCGCGGCCTGCTCGAACCGAAAGAGCGCGGGCTCGGCCTCGCCCGGCGCGGGCGGCTCGGGCGGCTTGACCAGCTCTCCCACCAGCGACAAGAGGCGCGGCGGCGGCGAGTAGGTGCCATCGGGCAGCCGCAGGCTCCACACCGCGCCGCCGGCCGTGGTCAGCGACTCCACATGGGACGCCTGCACCGTGACGTGCCCACCCGCCGGGATGAGCAGTTGGCGCCCGCCGAACCAGCGCAAGACGCCGTCGGTGTCGCCCGTGTCGTGGATCGTCAGCTCATCGCGCTCCCCGGCGTCCAAGAGCAGGTCCGCGCCCAGCGCGTACCGCCGCTCTCGGTTCCGGTCCCAGATCTCGGTCGTGCCGTCCGTCGACTCCAAGAAGAGCTCACGGCGCGCGAGCCGGGTGAGTCCCAGCACGCGAAACTCCACCTCGACCCGGCGCTGCCAGGGCCGCGACCACGGCCGCTTCAGCACCACGCTCATGTCGCGGTCGATGGGGATGCGGGTGCGCGGCCGGACGCGGGACACGGCGCCGTCCGCGCGCACCTCCGCCGTCGCCGTGCTGTAGATGTACGCGGCGGCCTCCTCGTCTTCGGGCGCCTCGAAGACCACCAGCCGCGGCGCCCGCGGCCCGAGATCCACCTTCAGCAGGCCCTGCCAATGACGAAAGACGATGCGGCGCCCGCCGCTGGCGATCTGGAGGCGCGGCTCGCCCAGGCCGCGCGGACGCTGCCCAGCGTCCTCCAGCTCCGGCTCGTACACCGGCTCGACCCGAGCCCGCCGCGACCCCTCGCGCAGCGACACCTCGATGTCGAGGTCGGGGTCGGCGATGACCCAGTGGTCCGCCTCCTCGTGGGCGATCACCCGCACCAGCGCGTCGCGCAGCCCGGCCACAGCCTGCTCGCGCGTGTTGGGGTCGAGCAGCGGCAGGAAATCATCCTCCGCCGGCACCTCGAAGCGCATCCGCACGGGCAGGTAGTGCATGCGCAGCGCCAACGCCCGCTGACTCGCCACGGAGCGCAGCTCCCCCGACTCGAGGAGCCGGTCCAAGACCAGCCGCGCCATCCGCTCCTGATAGAGCTTGTCCAATCGGCCCCTGTGGCGATCGCGCATACAGGCTGAAACCCGCCATGGGAGAGCTTTTGAGCCCGGCCCCAGCGGCGCGCTGCATTTTCATTTGTAGATCCGACACGCCTGATGAAGATATTAGCGCGTCGCGCGTCAGGGTGCCCGAAACCACGTCTGGTACTCGGGAACCTCAGAGGTCGAACCGTGCTATCCCTCGGCAGCAACGCCAGAATCAGTACCCCGCCCCAGGCTCCACTCGGCCGCGTCCTCTTGGCGTGCCTGCTGTGGGTCGCGATGCTGGTGTTCATCGCGCTGCTGCTGGGCACCTCGCTGTCGTGGCGCTCCCAGCTCTGGGCGCCGCTGGGCTGGCTCGGCGCCGGGCTCAGCGCGGTCTTCGTCGTCTCCTGGACCGTCCGCCTGGTGATGTGGTGGCGTTATCGCCCCGCGGAGCCCTCGTGGCGTGAACGCAACGAGCTCCCGTCGCTGTCGGTCGTCATCCCCGCGTTCAACGAAGGCGTGATGGTCCGCCGCTCCATCGAGAGCGTGCTGGCGTCCCGCTACCCGGCCGACCGCCTCCACGTCATCGTGGTCAACGACGGCTCGCGCGACGACACCGGCGCCCACATCGACGCCGTCGCCGCAGAGCACGCCGGCCGCGTCACCGCGATTCACCTGCCGAAAAACCGCGGCAAACGCCACGCGCTCTACGCCGGGTTCCGCCGCGCCACCAGCGACGTCGTGGCCACGGTCGACTCCGACTCGATCGTGCTCCCCGAGAGCCTCGCCAACCTGGTCACCCCCTTCGCCCGCGACGCCCGCATCGCCGGCGCCGGCGGCAAGGTGGTGGCCTACAACCGCCGCGAGAACCTCCTCACCCGCATGCTCGGCGTGCGCTACATCCTCGGCTTCGACTTCGTCCGCGCCTACCAGAGCGGCCTGCGCACCGTCTGGTGCTGCCCGGGCGCGCTGCAGGCGTACCGGCGCGAGGTCATCGCGCCCCACCTCGACCGGTGGCTGGGCCAGCGCTTCTTGGGCGCGGCCTGCACCAACGGCGACGACCACGCGATGACCAACCTCGTGCTGTCGCTTGGCTACGACACCACGTACCAGTCCAACGCCGTCGTCGAGACCCTGGTCCCCAACACCTACGTCCGCCTCTGCAAGATGTATGTGCGCTGGGGCCGCTCGGCGACCCGCGAGGGCCTGCGCGCCCTGCGCTTCGCCTTCCCGCGAGCGCGCCACCTCGGCGCCGGCCTCGGCCCCCTGATGCTGATGGACGCGGTGCTCCAGCCCGTCACCATCCTCACCAAGGCCCTCGGCGTCTTCGCCACCGTCGCCATCGCGGTCTTCCACCCGATGCTGCTGCTCAAGGCGACCCTCGCGTCCTTGTCGGTCGCGAGCTTTTACTGCCTCATCTTCCTGCGCAGCGAGCGCTCCACCGAGACCCTCTTCGGCCTGCTCTACGCCGTCTTCGCCATGGTCGCCCTGCCCTGGGTCCAGCCCTTCGCCACGCTGACCGTCCGCCGCAACGGCTGGCTGACCCGGAAGTAGGGATCGGCCCCCCCCGCGCTATGCACCTGGCGCGCCAAGTGTGTAGCGCGGGGGGCCGACACCTGTTCTTTTCGATTGACACCACCGGCGCGGGGCGATACTCATCACGACCCTGCCGTCGGGCGGGGCCTCCTCACGGAGGAGACGCCGGTCTTCAGGCGGGTGTGAAAATCGGAGAGGGACGATCGCTCTGCTGCTGCGGGGTGGAGCAGCCAGGTAGCTCGTCGGGCTCATAACCCGAAGGTCGCAGGTTCAAATCCTGCCCCCGCGACCAACTCTTTCTCCGAGTGTCTGAGCCCACGAGAGGTCAGACCCTCGGGAGCTTCCCGGCGAGTCCGGGGCTCCGCACGTCAGGCGACGGCGGGTGTCAGGCTTATTCCGCCTCGACCACGTCCGGCGTCGAGTCGGGCTCGACGCTCAGGTCCGCCTCGGCGTCGGCGGCCGTGTCCGGGCCGGCATCCGCGTCGGTCGCCGCGTCGGCCTCGACGTCGAGGTCCGGGCCCACGTCGCCCGCGCCGGTGTCGCTGGCGGTGTCCGGCGTCGGCTCCGCCACGTCGGGCATCGGCTCGCTGGTCTCGCCCGCGTCCGGCGCGGCCTCGACCTGCTCGGGCGCCTCATCCCCCGTCGCGTCGGGCGCCGGGTCAGCGACCACGACGGCGCAGTCTTCCGGGCAGCTCGCCTCGGTCTCCGGCGCGTCGCAGGCGCCGTCGCCGCAGGCCGGCGCCAGCGCGCAATCCGCTGCGCAGCACTCCGGCGTCTCGTCGCCCTCGCAGGTGCCGTTGCCGCAGGTGCAGTCCGACGCGCACACGAATTGGTCGAAGGCCGAGTCGCAGACGCCATCGCACAATGGTCCGCAGGTCACGCCGGTCGCCGGGCAGTCCTGGGGACATGTGAACTGCTCGAGGAAGTCGCAGACCGCGTCGCCGCAGCCACCACCCGCCGGGCAGTCCTGGGGACAGGTGAGCTGCTCGCCGATGTCGCAGACCCCGTCGCCGCAGCCCGGCGTGCCCCCGCAGTCCTGCGCGCAGGTCTGGGCGTCCTCTCCCGTGTCGCAGGTCCCGTTGCCGCAGCAGGATCCGCAGTCCTCCGGGCAGCTTTCGCAGGTCTCAGTGGTGGCGCAGAACTGGTCGCCGCACACGCAGGCGTTCTTCGGCCCCACGCACACCGTCCCCTGGCAGACGTCTCCGCTGGTGCACGGGTCGCCGTCGTCGCAGGTCTTGCCGGGCGCCCCTTGGTGCTCGCAGCCGACCCCGGGCACGCAGACGTCGAGGGTGCAGGGGTTTTTGTCGTCGCAGCTCTCCTCGACGCCGCCGGTGCACGCGCCCTCCACGCAGGCCTCGCCGCTGAAGCAGACGTCGCCGCTCTGGCACGAGGTGCCGTCCGGCGAGATCGAGGTCTTGCACTCGCCGGTCGAGGGCTCACAGCGCACCTTCAGGCAATCCGTCGGCGCGTCGTCGGTGCAGTCGGGCACGGACGCGGCATCGAAAATGCACAGGCCCGCGCTACAGATCAGCGAGCCGTTGCATCGGTCGCCGTCCTCAAAAGGCGCGCAGTCGTCGTCGACTTCGCAGGCACAGACCGACTGCCCCACGCACGCCCCGCCGGCGCACACGTCGCTCGCGGTGCAGCCCGTGCCGTCGCTACACGCTTGGCCGTCGGCGAGCGGGACCGTCGAGCACGCCCCCGACGCGGGATCGCACACGGCCTTCTCGCAGGGGCCCGCCGCAGGACAGTCGACGACGGACTCGGGGACCAGCGAACAGGCGCCGAGGAGGCAGCGCAGGGTGCCGTTACAGGCGTCGCCGTCCTCGAACTGCGCGCAGTGGCCGTCCACGGCGCATGAGCACTGCGCCGTCGGCGTGCCGCGGCACTGACCGCCGGAGCAGGTGTCGTCGACCGTGCAGGAGTTGCCGTCGTCGCAGGGCGCGGTGATGTTGGAGTGCACGCAGCCGGTGCCGGGCTGGCAGCCGTCGGCCGTGCACGGGTTTCCGTCGTCGCAGTCGGGCTTCACCGGCGAGCCGGCCGAGCAGGCCCCCTCGACGCACCAGCTCTCCAACGTGCAGGGATCGCCGTCGTCGCAGCTCGCGTGCTCGGCGGCTGTGATGACGACGCAGGCCTTCTTCTTGGGGTCGCAGACCGAGATCTGACACGGCGCCAAGCTCAGGTTGTCGGCCTGGCATTCGGCGGTCGTAGTGCAGGGCCCGAGCGCGATCGTGTCGGTGTCGCTCGAGGCGTCGGCCGCGCTCTCGCCGCTGTCACAGGCGGAGGCCGCCACGGCGAGGCCAAGAGCGAGGGAGAGCGCGATCCGGGGGACGATAAACGGACGATACATGGCAGGCTCCAGCGTGCGACCCGCTGCACTATAGTCAGGCGGCCGCTCCGCTCAAGCGCGGACTGATCGCGGTCGCAACAGCGCGCCCCATCGTCCATGCGCGCCATCACGCGCGGGCTGGCCTTGTGGTAGCGTTTCGACCTTCTGAAATGGAGGGTCCCGTGTCCCATCGCCGCGCGCTTCTCATCGGCCTCGCCGCGCTGGCCACGCTCGCCAGCGCGCACTCGCTCACCGCCTGCTCCACCGCGGAGTCCGGAGGGGCGGCGAGCTACAAGAAGAAGGACAGACCGCGCGGCAAGTCGCAGCCGCAGTTCATCACGCTGGATGGGCGCCGGACGCGGGTCCTGTGGAACGATGGCGATTCATTCCGCGTGCTCGAGGGGCCGGAGCGCGACATGCACGCGCGGCTGGCCGGGTACAACACGCTCGAGTCCTACGGCCCGGTGCACTTTTGGGGGGCCTTTCACGGCTACCAGCTCTACGACGAGGCGAAGGCCGGGCAGAAGCTCGCCAAGGGCCACGACTGGCAGTGCAAGACGCTGCCGGGCACGGGCGGCTACAAGCGGGCGCTCATCGAGTGCCCCGAGCTGACCAAGGCTATCCTCGCGGCCGGGCTGGCCCACGTCTTTCACGTCGGCGACGGCGATCCGGACCCGGCGCTGGTGCGGCTACAGCTCGACGCCCAGCGCGAGCGCAAGGGGATCTGGGCCAAGGGGATCCCCGCGTGGATCGTCACCAGCATCCACTCCTATGGGGAGGATGGCGGCTCGAAGAGGGGCTACAACCGGGTCTGCGACACACGAACCGGGAAATCCGCGGTCATCGAGCACACCGCGGTCTTCACGACCTGCGACGCCTTTTGCTGGGGCGGTAGCTGCATGATCTACGCGCCCTTTGACGTCCGCTACGGCAAGACGAAGCCCGACTGCCTGAAGAATCGCCCGCCCAACAAGATGACCGCGGCGCCGCAGCTCGGCTTCCCCTTGCGTCGCGACGACGACCGCCCGGCGGCGCAGGCCCCCGACGGTCCGCGCCCGGCCCCGGCGCACGTCGTGATGCCCGAGGTCCCCGACCCGCCCGACCAGTTCATCACCCTGGACGGGGTGCGCACCCGCGTTCACTGGAGCGACGGCGACTCCTTCGACATCCTCGAGGGCCCCGACAAGGACGCGAGCGTGCGCATGGCCGAGTACAACAGCCTCGAATCCTACGGTCCGGCGCATTTCTGGGGCGGCTTCGACGCGGACGAGCTGTACGCCAACGCCAAGGAGGCCACGGTCGTGGCGCGGCTCGGCCAGTGGCACTGCGACAAGCTCCCCGGCAGCGGCGGCTATGGGCGGACCTTGGTGGCGTGTCGCGATCTCGCCGAGCGGCTGCTGCGCGACGGCCTCGGCCACGTCTTCCATGTGGGCAAAGGCGGCCCGGATCCTGCGCTGTTGGCGATCCAGGCCGACGCCCAGGAGCGCCGCGTCGGGATGTGGGCGAAGGGGGTCCCGCAGCGCATCGTGACGTC
>CAZNZH010000307.1:0-6700 GCA_964577445.1 uncultured Myxococcales bacterium | reverse complement strand
GGGCCCCGCGCCGCGCCGCCGCCCTCGCCGCCGTCGCCGCCCTCGGCCTGGCCCTGCGCCTCGGCCTCGCCCCCTGGGGCCCCGGCGATCTCTTCGACAACGTGGAGGCAGCCTACGGCGGCCCCACCCTCGACACCCTCGGCCCCTACGGCCGCGCCCCCGAGGCCTTGCTCCACCTGCTCTTCACGGTCTTCCCCGCCAACCACGACACCTACATCCTCGCCAACCTCGCGGCCGCCGCCCTCAGCGTCCCCGCCCTGGCCGGCCTCGCCTCCCGCCTCGGCTGGCCACCCGCCACCGGCACCGTCGCCGCGCTGCTCTTCGCCGC
This sequence comes from uncultured Myxococcales bacterium, assembly GCA_964577445.1. Classification (GTDB taxonomy): domain Bacteria; phylum Myxococcota_A; class UBA9042; order PHBI01; family JACKFB01; genus JACKFB01. The sequence continues at coordinate 6,372 of CAZNZH010000307.1, read as the reverse complement.
CGCCCCCCTCCTCGTCCGCTTCGGCCCCACCTACAACCGCTTCTCCCTCGCCATCCTCTTGATGCTGACGGCCTTCTGGGCCCTGCTCGCCTGGCTCGCCGAGCGCCGCCCCGCCCACCTCGCCCTCGCCGCCGCCGCCATCTCCCTGGCCGCCCAGTCCCGCCCCGAGCTCATCCACCTCCCGGCCTTCGCCGCCGCCCTCCCGCTCGCCTGGCGCCTCGCCGGCCGCCGCGCCATCACCCGCCGCGCGCGGCTCGCCCTCGCCGCCGCCGGCCTCTCGGTCGCCCTCATCGTGCTGCCCCAAGCCCTCGCGACCGCCGCCGCCCTAGCCACCCCCGAGTGGGCCGACCACGTCAGCGCCGGGCTCTATGGCCGCCCGATCTTCGACCCCGAGCACAACCTCTTCCTCGACCGCCGCTACACCCCGCTCGTGTGGCCCGCCCTCGCCGCCCTGGGCCTGCTACACCGCCCCGGCGGCTCCCGCGCGCTCCTGCTCTGGCTCGTCGCCCTGGCCCTCACCCTGACCGCGCTCATCGCCGACGTCCCCCCCGCCGACAACCTCTGGGACGCCCGCTACCACCTCGCCGCGCTCCCCTTCTACCTGCTGCTCACCGCCGCCGGCCTCACGGCGCTCGCCCGCGGCCGCTGGCTGCTCCTCGCCGCGCCGCTCCTGGCCGCCCTCGCCATCCCGCTCTACCCCCACGTCCTGCGCGACACGGCCCTGAGCCAGCAGTACCGGTTCCTGCGCCATAACCTCGCGAAAGTACCGGAGAACTGCGTCATCCTCACCTTCGACCCCCACGGCGAGGACCTCGGCCTGCGCCCCTCGCCCACCCACTCCCTGGTCGCCGGCCGCCACCACGCGTGGCGCTTCGACTTCGACGACCCCGACGTCCAAGCCGCGCCCTGCCTGGCCTTTTACCTGAACGCCGCCTGCGACGCGCGCTCGGAACACCACGCCGAAAACCGCGCCCGCCACTGCGCCGCCGTGCTGGACACGCCCGGCATCCAGATCCTGGCCGAGACCGAGGTCGACGCCATCTCATCGGCCAGCAACGTCTTTCGCCATCGCCGCGTCCCCATCGGCCTCTACCTGCTCCGCCACCCGCCGCCCTGACCGCGCCGCGCCGCGCCGCCATATGAGGTTTCCGCTCCCCGCGATTGCTGATAATGCGCACACGGTCAGCCTTCGGGGGGAATCATGAGGTTTTCGGCAGCGGCGGTCCTCGGGGTCGGAGTCACCGTCACGTTCGTCGGGTCGCTCGCGTTCGGTGCGGAGCCCCAAGACGCCGAGGTCCCGGCCCCACAGGCCAAACCCGCGCAGGATCGCACGGTCATCAGCGCCCGCCGCTTCCCGGAGCTGCTCACCACCGCGCCGGCCAGCGTCACCCTCGTCGACGCCGACACCCTCGAGGACGCCGGCTACACCACCGTCGCGGAGGCCTCGCGCCTGGCCCCCAACCTGCACTTCGTCGAGTTCTCCAGCCGCCGCCTCAGCTTCCCCTTCATGCGCGGCGTGGGCTCGGGGCAGGGCGAGCCCGGCGTGACCACCTTCGTCGACGAGGGGCCGATGCTCTCGGTCAGCGCGACGGCGCTGCCGCTGCTCGACGTCGCCCGCGTCGAGTTCGTCCGCGGCCCCCAGGGCGCGGTCTGGGGGCGCAACACCTTGGGCGGCGCCATCCACATCACCACGCGCCCGCCCGGCGACAGGCCCACGGTCTCAGCCGCCGGCACCGTCGGCAGCCACGGCCTGCTGGATCTCTCGGCGTCCGGCACCGTGCCCCTGGGCGAGCGGGCGAGCGTCCGCCTCTCGGGTCGATTCGAGCAGCGCGACGGCTACTCCGACAACACCGTCACCGGCCACGACGTGGACTCCCGTCGCTCGGGCTTTCTGCGCTTGAGCCTCGCCTGGCACCCGACCGCCCTGTGGGACGTGGACCTCTCAGCTCACGGGGAGCTGTCGCGCGACGGCGGCTTCGCGCTGTCGGACCTGGACGCGCTCGAGGCCAAGCCCCACACGGTCAGCCACGACTTCGAGGGGCACACCCGCCGCGATCTCGCAGGCGCCACCTTGCGAATCCGCCACTACGCCCCGGCGGTCGAGGTCTCGAGCGTGACGGCCTTCGGCGTGTGGTCGGCCGACGAGACGGCGGACTTCGACTTCATGGCCGTGGATCTCGTGCGGCGGGCGACCGACGAGTCCCAGTTTCAGGTGACCGAGGAGCTGCGGTTCGCGTCGCCGCGCGGGGTGGCCAAAGCGCTCGGCGCGGACGCCAGCCTCCGGTGGCACGCCGGCGTGAGCGGGTCTTACGCCCACAGCGACCGCGCGAGCACCAACAGCTACAGCGAGCTCTCGGCGCAGCTCGGCCTCGTCCCGGTCGCGGGGGACGATTTTGGCGGTGGGCAGCTCCAGGATCTCGGGCTGGGTCTTTTCGCACAGTCCGAGCTGCGGCTGGGCTCCTTCGCCGACATCACCGTCGGGCTGCGGCTGGACGCCGAGCGGCGCAGCCTCCACAGCGAGACCCGCTACGACGTCGGCGGCGCGCCCGGCCAGGCGCAGGAGGCCGACCGCCACGCCGGCTTCTTGCAGATGCTGCCCGCGCTCTCGGTGGCTCTCCACCCCACGCCGCACCTCACTACGTGGCTGGGCGTGGCCGGCGGCTCGCGGTCCGGGGGCTTCAACCTGCGGGCGCCCGCGGGGTTTGAGCGCTTCGACTCGGAGTCCAGCACCACGGTCGAGCTGGGCGCCAAGATGAGCGGTGCCGGCGAGCGATTCTTGGCGTCGGTGGTCGGATTTCAGACCTGGTGGTCTGACCAGCAGCTCGATCTCTTCGACCCCCAAGCGGGCGGTTACACGGCGAACGCCGGGCGCTCGCGCTCTCAGGGGCTCGAGGGCGAGCTGCGCGTTCGGCCCCTGCCGGCCAGAGACGCCCTGGAGATCTTCGGCGCCTTCGGGTTGGCGGAGGCGAAGTTCGAGCGCTTTGAGTCGCCAATTGACGGCGACGTCGCGGGCCGTCGCCTGCCGCTGGTCCCGCGCTCCACCGTGACCCTGGGGGCCCAGGCGAAGATCCCGCTCGCCAAGGGCCTGGCGCTTCAGGCGCGGCTCGAGACGCTGCGCCAGGGCAGCTTCTTCGTCGACGCCGCCAACACCCGCGAGCAAAAAGCGGTCTGGCTGCTGGACGCGCGCTTGGGCCTGTCCCACCCTCGCTTTCGCGCTGAGGCCTTCATCCGCAACGCGCTCGACGTGGCCTACGTCCAGGTGGCCTTTCAGACGGCGCCCGGGCGCTTCGCCGCGGAGAACGCCGCGCCGCGCGTGGTCGGCGGTCGCGTGGCGCTGAACTTTTGACGAGGCCTGGGGCTAGGGAGGTGAGGGACGGTGGGTCGGAGGTTCGGTCGCGCGGTGTTGGTGTTGGTGGCCGTCCTCGGGGTGCTGGCGGCGGCCGCGTGGTGGACGCGGGGCGCCTGGCTCCCGCCGCTTTTGGCGCGGACGAAGAGCTTTGGCGACATCGGGGGGATCCGAGACTGCGACGCCGAGGCGGTGACGCAGGGCCGCCAGGTCACTGAGGCGCCCGGCTGCATGGTGCCGATGCCGCCGCGGGGCCTGGGCCAGCACAGCACGCCAGACACCGCGCGGCTGCCGGTGGACACCTTCATCATGGGCGCTCAGTCCGACGACCCGGACGCGCCCTTTTACGACGCCGAAGCGGACGCCGACGAGTCGCCGCCGCATCGGGTGCGCCTGAGCCCGTTCTGGATGCACCGGCACGAGGTCTCGGTGGAGCAGTTCCGGTGGTGCGTCCGCGCCGGGGCGTGCGACGGCGACGACATCGAGCAGAGCGGCGGCTACTTCAACTACGGCCGCGAGCACCGGGAGTCGCACCCGGCCAACGGCGTGACGTGGTTTGGCGCGCGCGACTACTGCGCCTGGATCGGGGGGCGCTTGCCGACGGAGGCGGAGTGGGAGTTCGCGGCGCGGGGTGGGCGGGCCCAGCGGCGCTACCCGTGGGATCCTCCGGTGGAGCCGACGTGCGAGCACGCGGTGTTCGGGGGCGGGACCGGCGGCCGCTGTGGCATCGACTCCACGTCCGAGATCGCCTACTACCCGCCGCTGGGGGAAAACCGGGTGAGCTGGACCGAGCAGATGGCCGGCAACGTGTGGGAGTGGACCGCGGACTGGTACGCCGAGGACGCCTACGCGCACGCCGCCGAGGTGGATCCCCGCGGGCCGGCGACGGGTGTCGGGCGGGTGCAGCGGGGCGGCGGCTGGGGGGAGACCGACGTGGCCGCGCTGCGGACGACGTTTCGGGCCCAGATGGACCCGGCGATGAAGCTGGCCGACATCGGATTTCGCTGCGTCAGCGCGGGACCAGCCCCCCGGCGTTGACGTGGGGTGAGCGCGGCGCAGGGCTCGCGCCGAGTCGGAGATCGACGCTGTGCTCACCGTGGGATATCCTTGTGGGTGTGTGTCAATTCGCACACCCAGGGACGGATGAAGGCGATCGCCCCGCAGGTGCGGGCGAACTCCACCCAGCGAGGAGCTCCATGCACATAGAACCCATGAACCGCCGGCGCTTCCTCAAAGCGGCCGGGTCGCTCGGCGTCGCCGCGGCCGGCGCCGCGTTCGCGCTCAGCGCGTGCGCAAAGAGCGGGGCCCCCGCGGCCGCGGTGTTCACCTGCACCGACACGACGGGGCTGTCCGAGATCGAGCTGGGCGCCCGGATGGAGGCCGACTACACGGACACCTCCACGGTGGCCGGCAAGGACTGCGTGGGCTGTGCCCTCTACAACCAGGCGACCGCGGCCGGCACCTGTGGCACCTGCAAGGTGGTCAAGGGCCCGATTCACCCGCGGGGCTACTGCAAGCTGTGGGCGGCCCTGCCGGGCTGACCCTCGCAGCCCAGCCCCTTGGCGCGCGCTCCTGAGGCGGCGAGACTTGCGTTCGCCGCCTCGGGGGGGCACCTTTCACCCCATGGTCACAGCATGGTCGTGGAGGGTGTCACCGCGCCCCGCGCCAGGTGGCTTGTCAGGCGCACACGGCGGCGTCTTACCGAGACCGGACGCACAGCAGGGGAACCGATGAACGACTCACTCCGCCGCTCAGCCCAGGGGCCTCGGGCGCTCTTCTTCGCGGTGGCCGCAAGCGCTGTGCTCGCGGCCTGCGGGGGCATCACCGTCCCCGGCGACGGCGAGACGGCGTGCAAGAGCGACGACGACTGCCAGTCGAGCAAGTTCTGCCGGGTGGGTAGCTGCGACACCGGCAGCGGGCAGTGCACGTTCACGGTCACCAGCGGGTCGTGCTTCGTGGGCGGCGAGTGCTTTCAGTCCGGGCAAGAGAAGCCCGGAGATCGCTGCTCCGTCTGCACGCCGAGCCTGATCACCACCGATTTCGTCGCGCGGAGCTGCCCCGACGGGCAGTCCTGCTCGAGCGGCAGTGGCCAGTGCGTGGTCACGGGGACAGACGTCATCGCCGACGTGACGGCTGACGTGGCGCCCGACGTGAAACCCGACGCGGCGCCCGACGTGGCGCCCGACACCGGGCCCGACGTGGTGCCCGATGGGACCGCGGACGCCGAGACCGACACCAGCGCGCCGGACTGCAAGACCAACGACGAGTGCACCGCCCTGCTCACGCCAGCCGGGTGTGAGACCGCCATCTGCGTCGTCGCGTCCGGCGAGTGCTTGCTGATCGAGCTGCCCGAAGGCAGCGCCTGCTCGCCCGAGGGCGGCACGACGAACCCGTGCGTGAAGGGCCTCTGCGACGCCGATGGCGAGTGCGCGGTCCAGCAGTTGTCCAACACCGCGTGCGACGACGGCAAGCCCTGCACCCTCGGTGACCTCTGCGTCGACGGCACCTGCGTGGGCACGCCCGTGGCCTGCGATGACGGCGAGCCTTGCACGGTGGACGTGTGCGACCCCGCGAGCGGCAAGTGCTCCAGTCAGCCCTTCCCCGACGCCGCCCATGTGCCGTGCAGCGACGGAAACCCGTGCACGTCCGACGATCTCTGCGTCGGCGGCGCGTGCGTGGGCGGCGTGAATGCGTGCGCCTGCTCGCTGGACTCCGACTGCGTCGACGACGGGAACCTCTGTAACGGCACGCCGGTCTGCGCTGACGTCGGGGGCGGCAACAAGGCCTGTGAGATCGACCCGGCGACGGTGGTGACCTGCGACACCACGGGCGACTCCAAGTGCGAGAAGACGAGCTGCGTGCCGGCCACCGGAGCGTGCGAGGTGACGGTGCTGGCCAACGCGGCGTGCGACGACGGCGATAGCTGCACCTTCGCCGACAAGTGCAGCATGAGCGGGACCTGCGCCGGCACGCCGCAGGTCTGTAACGACGACAAGGTCTGCACCTCCGACGCGTGCGTGGCCGGG
>CAZNZH010000306.1:0-6741 GCA_964577445.1 uncultured Myxococcales bacterium | reverse complement strand
TTCCCGGCGCCCTTCGAGCTGGCGATGCAGGTGCTAGAAGCCGGCCCCCAGTGGTCGCTGGGCACAGCGTCGACGCGGCTCAACGGCCAGGACCAGGGAGGCGGCGCGGCGGCCACCGGCGAGGCCCAAATCCTCGGCGGCTTCTGGATCTCCCGCGGCGCGCTGGACCGCCAATATCCCGCAGACGGCCTCACCGTGGACACCGACCCAACCACCGGCGCCACGACGTACATGGGCCGCGATGAGGCCGGCAACCTCGTGGTCCAGCAGGTCACCGCAGTCTCCCGCACCACCTCGATCTACGAGCCCCGCCTCGGCGTCCTCAACCGCGTCATCCAAGAGGTCCAGAGCGTGGTCTCCCTGACGACCATCGACCTCGCCCGAGTCACCCCCGACGCCGACCTGGACACCCTAGCCGCCCAACCCCCGCTGACCGGCCCCACGATGGGCGGCGGCAACAACGGCGGCGGCCAGGGCATCCTCGACGGCCAGGGCGGCAACGGCGGCGGCTGCGGCGCCAGCCCGACCCCTCAAGCGCCCTGGCATCTCCTTGGGATTGTGGCCATCGGCCTCGCCGCGGGCCCCCGTCGCCGCGCTGCGCACCCGACGCGCTGAACGCCGGAGCCCTGCTTCAGTCCACGGCCCACTCGAACGGGGGTTGATTGCGCGCGTCGTAGATGGCGACGATCTTCGCGATCGTTTCGGCGAATGAGTAGGTCTCGTCGGGTCGCGGCGGTCTCGCGCGGGGTGGTGGCTCGCCCACCTCGAACAAGCGGCACGGATTGTTCGCATAATCTATCGGGTCGTAGAGCGCGACAAAGAAGGCTTCGAAGAGTTCCGGGTCTTCAGTCGGGAGGTTCCGTCGCGCGCGGGCCCGGAAGTACTTCACGGCCGCGCCGAATGAAGAGGTGCTGTCGGCGCGCGCAGCGTCGCCATCGTGAGCACTGTCGGCCGGCAAGAACAGGACGCCGATCAGCACAGCGTACGGCTGCCGTACATGGTAATCCGTGGCCTCCGCTCGAAGTTCGTTGTCGATGCGGCTGTAATTCTTGGTGTAACGGCTTGTGCTCGCGTCGACGAAGTTCAGCGTCTTGATGGACACGCCGAGCCCCAAGCCTAGCTCGGGCGTGCTGTAGTTGACGTCGAGCTTCTTGAACCCCTTGCCCGTCCTTGCCCGCGACTCTTGGGAGCTTCCGTCGGCGGCGGGCAAGATCGTGTCAAAATAGGGGCGGAGGCCGTTGGCGACCACTGTGGAGAGGTGACGCGAGAGGCGCTCGGCGTAGTTCTTCTTCTCGGTGGCGCGTGCCCTGGCTGCGGGCCGCGGCTCAGCGGCTACAAGCGCGTCTTCCGGCGTGTTCATCGACCTGCTCCGTCGAGTTGGGGTCCGTCGACCGGACGTACTGCGCTGCGGAGTCGAGGAAGCCGGGTCGAAATCGCAAGGTCGACCGGCGCGCGCGTTCGAGGAAGCCGTTCATCGCGCGGTGAGTCATCGGTTCGGTTGGATAGTCGAAAAAGTCTAGGAGCCGCGGTGCCTTGATGCAGCACGGCCATTCGGTGATCTGGACGGCGTGGCGTCTGCCGCGCTCTCCCCAGGCAGCGGTGGGCCAGGAGCCACCGGAGGCGAGGGGTAGGTCGCGCTGGGTGTCGTAGGTGCCGGGGTCTCGCAACCGCCTGCCTGCCCACTTCGCCATGTCGACGGTCACGGCGTTTCCAACCAGCTTCCATCGGTGCCCGGCACGTGTGGCGGACAGCGCCGGCTCGGTCCAATCCGGTGCGAAGCCTTGGAGGCGCTCGGCGTCGCGGATTTCCGGTTTCACGAAGCGCCCGTCAGGTAACCAGACAGCCGGCGGCGACGGGATTCCGAGACCCGAGCCACCTTTCAAAGTAGGGACCGCGTCGATGGCCCAGCCCAGGCCACGCAGCCCCTCGGTCCAGTAAAATCCGTAGGCGGCGTCTTGCCGATCCAGGATCGGAGGCTCGGGCTCTTCGTCGGCGAAGAGGACGTCTCGCGGGTCCAGCGACTTGGACGCGATGAGCACCACGCGCCGGCGCCGTTGGGGAATGCCGAATGCGCGCGTGTCGACGACGCGGTAGGCCCAGCGATAGCCGAGTCCTTCGAGGGCATCGACGACGACGGCCATCGCCCGACCGGCGCTTAGCTGAAGCATGAACGGGACGTTCTCAAGGAGGACGTGGGGGATCTTGTGAGACTCAAGCAGGCGAAAGACGTGCCCGACCAAGCCCGACCGCGCCCCCGCGATACCGGCGGTTTTTCCGGCTTGACTGAGGTCCTGGCAGGGAAACCCGCCAACCAAGAGGTCGGACGTCGGGATCGAGCGCAGCGTGGTCACATCCTCATAAAGCGGCAGCTCAGGAAATCGTGCAGCCAGGACGGCGCGCGCGCCCGGTTCGATCTCGCAGAGGAGCTCGGTCGTGTGGCCGGCCGACGCCAAGCCAAGCTCAAGTCCACCGATTCCGGCGAAGAGGCCGGTGACGCGCATCGCGCCAGACTTGCTCGACGAAGCGGCGGCGCCTCGCTCCATCAAGTCCAGCAGCGGCGGGAGGGGTCGTTCGAGCATCGCCAGTCCATGTCTGCAAACGGGTAGAAGCGTCTTATCGCCTTTGCGGGCGCTGCGCAAGTGTTCAGTGCGCGGAATTTCAACCGGACAAACGATCCGGGCTCGGTTCGCCCCCGTCGGCGCGCTGTCAGAGCGGCGTGAGGGTGAAGCGCATGGCGAAGGGGAGGAGCTCGGGCAGGGGGGCTTCGGGGGCGATGGTGTAGATGCTCTTGATCAGGTTTTCGACGCCCTCTTGGTCGATGCCGCCGACGGTCAGGACGATGTCGACGAGGTTTTGGGTGGCGATGGAGCCGTCGAGGTCGGCGCGCTCGAGGGTCACGGTCTTGGAGGCGTCGACGGTCTGGGTGACTGTCCAGGCGGGGTCGCGGATGGTGAGGACGCCGAGCTGGGCGCCGGCGCTGTCGCGGACGCGGATGGTCTGCTCGAGGCCCTGGGCGGTGAAGGTGGTCGGGGTGAAGCTGCCGCTGACCGCGGTCTCGGTGTCGGGGTCGGGGAGGCCGCTGGCGTCGGTGTCTTCGGCGATGGCCAAGGTCATGGTGCCCAGCGCCGTGTCGACCTCGACGGCGCCCATGAGCATCCGCGGCATGAAGCTGGTGATGATGCCGCCGGCGACCGGGTTTGCGGGTTTGGTGAGCTCGACGTGGTCGGCGTCGGTGAGGAAGACCTTGGCGGGCGCGGTGGTCCAGGCCTCGGTGCCGGTGGCGGCGGCGAAGGTGGACGCGAGGAAGGCGCCGAGCTGGTCGTCGCGGCGGGTCCAGAAGTAGCCGGTCGAGGTCTGGGCTAAGTAGCCGAAAGGATAGGAGGTCAACGTCTCGGGCTTTTCGCGCGCGGCGAGCTCGATCGGGTAGCGATAGCGGGACTCGGCGGCCTTGAGCACCGGCAGGACGGCGGCGGTGATGGCTTGGGCGCGGGCTTGGGCGGCCTCGGCGGCGGCCTTTGCCTGGGTCATGGCCGCGTCATCTCCGGCGGCGCGGGCGAGCTTGAAGGCGCGGGACTCGGCGACGGCTTCGTAGAGCGCGATGACGTGTCGGATGCGCTGGACGTAGAGCTTGAGGCCCTCGCGCAGCTCGGCGGCGAGCTTGATTTGCTGAGGTGTCCCCTCGCCCTTTGGGGTCGCGGGCAGGGTCGCCAAGATGGCCTCGTGCTCGGCCAGCATCTGCCGCAGCGCGCCGAGATCTTGGGTGGACCAGGCCGCAAACGCCGCGTCGTCCATGTCGCGGACCGTGCGGTAGGCGAGCTTCGGCCGCCGCGCTAAGATGCCGGCCTGAGCGCCGATCTCGTCTTGGGGCAGCTCGCCCGCGAGGTAAAAGATCAGCAGCGGGTTGGTGTCGTAGAGCCACTTTCGCTGGGCGTTGGTCCAGGCCACCTCGGCGGCGATGAGCGCGTCGCCGTCAGGCCCGAAGACCGGCTTCAGCCAGTCGAGGTAGGCCTCCCAGGAGGTGTCGGCGTCCCAGGTCAGCCGCGTGAGGTGGTGGTCGTACATCCAGTAGGTCCACTCGCGGCCCGACGTGAAGGTGACGTGGCCCTCGACCTCGTAGGGCTTCAGCTCGACCTGGACGTCGTGGGCGCGCGACCAGCCGGTGATGGGCAGCACCAGCGGCACGTTGTTGTCAAAGCCCAGCCACCACGCGGTCTCGGGGAAAAACACCAGGGGGCGCGCTCCCGAGGCGGCGGCCAAGAAATCGAGCTGGTGGGTGAAGTCCTCGCAGTCGTAGACGGGCGCGGGTGAGGTGAGGGTGTAGAACATCGTGGTGTGGACGAAGGCCCCGAGGGCGTCCGGGGCTTGGAGCGGCAGGTGGTAGAAGGGCCCACCGCCGTCGGCCTCGAGCCCGCAGGTGATGTGAATCCAGGCGAAGGGGCGCACCGAGAGCCAGCGGTCGGTCACGTGCTCAGTGGCGGCCTTGAGCCAGCCCAGGACGGCGCCGTCCGGTGGCTTGGTGAACTCGGTGGTGCCGATCTGAAAGCCGATATAGCTGAGGCCCGAGGCCAGCACGCGGTCGAGTGCTGCGGCGATTTGCGCGGCGTCGGGCCGGCGCTCGCCGGTCAGCGGGTCCACGTCGTCGTCGCGGATCATCTTGAAGGCGTTCTGCTGCTGGTCGACGAAGCCGATGACCGCGCCCAGCCCGATGCCCAGGCCGCGGGCCTCGGTCGTGATGTCCTGCATCCACGGGGTCCAGGCGTCCAGGTCCACGGTCTTCAGCAGGTGGAAAAACAGGACGTTTTGGCGGTTGCGCGCCAGCCAGCGGAGGGTGTGGCTGGCCATGGCGCGAAAACCCTCGACGCCGGGGCGCAGGAGCACGTCGCTCATCACGATGGGGTGCTGGGTGTGCTCGTGAAAGCCGCGGAGCGCGAAGTGCGGCAGGTCGGGCGCGCCGTCATAGCCGGTGGGCAGCGCGGCGTCTGGGTCGGCGGGGAAGTAGGTCTCTTCTGGGTGGAGATAACGCACCCCGAGATCGGCGGCGATCCGGTAGAGGCCGTACATGCAGCCGATCTCGGCCTGGCACTCCACGAGGATCGCGGGAACGCCTGGCGATTCGGGGGTGTCCTCGGCGTCGGTCAGGCGAAATCCCTGGTCGCCGAGGGTCGCCTCGCCGGGGGCGACCCGGACGACGACCGCGCCTCTTGGAGACACAAGCTCGGCTGCGCTGACGCCGGCGATGGTGGCCATGGCGTCGCGCAGATCCGTGGCCGCGGCGACCAGGCCCGAGCCTGCGCCCGCCGGGACCATGACGCGGATGGCGAGCGCGTCGCCGCTACGGAGGGGCGGGGGCCCGGAGCTGTGAGTAGCACCGCCGCAGCCCGAGCTAGACCAGCCCGCGCAGGTGACGAGTCCCCAAATAAGCAGTCCGCGCCTCATGATCTCTCCGTTTCGGGGGGCCGGGCTAGTCGGGCCAGACCGGCTTGCGCCGCCACATCGCCGGCCAGGGCTCGCCCGAATTGCCGGGGATCTCCTGGCCGTCCGGGGCGGTGACCAGATTACCCACATCGGCGAAGGCGCGCTCGGTGGAAGTGTGGCCGTTTTGGTGGCGCAGCGGCCGCAGCTTGCCGTCGCGGCGCACGGCGACGAGCTCGTGGGGGCCGACGCGGAGGTCCACCAGAGCGCCTTTGCGGGCCGCGTTGAGGAGCTGCTCCTCGTTGCCGATGGGGTCGGCGACGGTCTTGACTTTGAGCGTCCAGACCAGCAGCGACGTGGGCTGGCGGCCGGGGAAGGCGGGCTCGAGGAGATCGTCGTAGCCGAAGAAGGGCTTGCCGATGTCGTTCTGGTTGATCGGGCCGGCCATCAGGCAGACGCCGGCGAGGAGGTCGCAGTCGGCGGGCAGGTCGGTGACGCCCATCAGCTCGACGTAGAGCGCGCTGCGCGAGGCCGCGGCGCCGACGGCGCGGACGCCGCGCTCCCAGTCGAGGCCGGCGGCGGCGAGCTCGGGCCCTGACAGGCCGGAGGCGTAGACGCGCTGGCCGACCAGGGCGAAGGCTTTGCGGCCGCGGGCGGCGTTGCGGCTGAAGGCGCGGCCGGTGGGGAGGTCGGCCCAGGCGGGGATGTTGGGGATGACGCGGGCGGTCACGCTCGAGAGCATGTCGCTGAGCTGGCGCAGGCGCTCGGTGCCGGTGGGCGTGTTGACGTCGACGCGCTCGAGCAGCAGGAGGTCTTTGCCGCGCTCGCGGTCGCAGCCCGTCCAGTGTGAGAAGGCGTTGAAGGCCGCGCGGCCGGCCATGACGGGCAGCGCGTCGGGGACGTCCATCCGCTGGTCGGTCTGGTAGGCGGCGGGGGCTTTGGCTTCCTGGTTGACGCCGGGGAGGATGCGCTCGCTGCGGAAGGCCAGGAGGTTGGCGCCGAGCTTGCGCCAGAGCGGGGCCGGGAGGGTCACGCGCTCGCCGGGGAGGGCGGCGCCGACCTGGACGACCTGGGCGAGGTGCCAGCCCTGGGCGCGGTCTTTGGCGCTGAGGCCGGCGAGGGCCTCGATGGCGCGGATGGCGGCGCGGTTGGCGACGCGGGCGGGGCCGCAGAAGGGCGCCAGGTGGACTTGGGCGCGGCGGCGGCCGGCGGAGGCGATGAGGGCGGCGCGCTCCATGGCGTCGGCGAGGATGCCGAGGTGGAGGTCTTTGAGGTAGCCGATGGTGGGGATGTCGTCGCCGTGGAGGACGCGCTTGCGGAAGAGGCGGG